>DASZYW010000241.1:0-6974 GCA_035545195.1 Gaiellaceae bacterium | reverse complement strand
CATGCGCCCCGGCGAGGGGATCACCGGCACCGCGGCGGCCGAGCTGGAGCCGGTGATGATCGCGGCGCGGGCGCACCTCGACCCGCGCTTCAAGCAGTTCCCGAACCTGCCCGAGGAGGAGTACGAGTCGATCCTCGCCGTGCCGATCCTCGCGCGCGAGCGGCTCGCGGGAGCGCTCAACGTCCGCACGCTCCACCCGCGCGAGTACACGCCCGAGGAGATCGAGCTGCTGCAGGCGATCGCCGGCCAGGTCGCGCAGTCGATCGTCCACGCGCAGCTGTTCGCGCAGACGCAGCGCCGCGTCGTCGAGCTGGAGGCGCTCGCGCGGATCTCCGAGGCGGTGTCCGAGTCGCTCTACCTGGAGGAGTCGCTGGAGGCGATCGTGAAGACGACGATGGACGCGGTGCAGGCGACCGGCGCGGCGCTCGTGCTCGAGGACGGCCGGATCGCGTGGCCGGAGGGCCGCGCGGGCGAGTACGCGGTGCGGACGCCGCTGCGCTGGAAGCGGCGCCAGATCGGCGAGCTCGTGGCCGACAAGGATGCGCCGTTCACCGACGACGAGCGCGCGCTGCTGGAGGCGATCGCGCACCACGCCGCGGTCGCGCTCGAGCACGGGCGCGCGGTCATGCGCGGCGTGCTCGCCCAGGAGATCCACCACCGCGTCAAGAACAACCTCCAGACCGTCGCCTCGCTGCTGCGCCTGCAGGCGCGCGCCGACGCCGTCGACCCGCGTGAGGCGCTCGAGCACTCCGTCAACCGGATCCTCGCCATCGCCGCCGTCCACGAGGCGCTGACCGAGCAGCGCGAGGAGGACGTGGAGCTGTCGGAGCTGATCGACCGGCTGCGCGCGATGCTCGTCCAGGGGATCGGCGCCGGCCGCGAGGTCGAGGCGCGGCTGGAGCAGGTGCAGCTGGCGGGGAACCGCGCCACCGCGCTGGCGCTCGTCTTCTCGGAGCTGCTCCAGAACGCGCTCGAGCACGGCGCCGGCCGGGTCGAGATCGAGCTCGCGCTGCGGAACGGCGACGTCGTGCTCGCGATCGCGGACGAGGGTGCCGGCGCGGACGGCGAGACGGCCGGGACCGGTCTCTCGATCGTGCGCGCGCTCGTCGGCGACGAGCTCCACGGCTCCTTCGAGCTCACGGGGTCGCGGGCAGAGGTCGTGTTCCCGGCGTGAGCAGGGAGGCGCTCGTGCACGTGCGGCGCGGCGAGGAGTTCCTCTGCCTGCACCGCGTGCCGGACGACGGCGGCTACTGGCACGTCGTCGCCGGCGGCGTCGAGCCCGGCGAGGAGTGGCCGGACGCGGCGCGCCGCGAGCTCCGCGAGGAGACCGGCCTGGACGCCGAGGTCGAGCCGATCGGCGGCTTCGCCTACGTGCGCGAGCCGTGGGAGTCGGCGCCGGGGATGCGCGTGGTCGTCGAGGCGTTCCTCGCGGAGGCGCCGCCCGGCTGGGAGCCCGCGCTGAACGAGGAGCACGACGAGTACCGCTGGCTGCCGCGCGACGAGGCGGTCGAGCTGCTCTTCTGGCCCGAGCCGGCCGAGCTGCTGCGGAGCCTGCCGTGAGCCTGTGGCACGTCAGCGAGGATCCGACGATCGAGGTCTTCCATCCGCATCACCACGAGCTGCACGCGCTCGACGAGCCGCTCGTCTGGGCGGTCGACGAGCGGTGGGTCTGGCTCTACTGGTTCCCGCGCGACTGCCCGCGCGCGTGCTGGTGCGCGAACGAGCAGACGAGCGACGAGGACGTCGAGCGCTGGCTCGACGGCGATCGGGACCGGCGCGTCGCCGTGATCGAAGAGGGCTGGCTCGAGCGGATGCGCACGGTCGACCTCTACGCGTACCGCCTGCCGCCGGAGAGCTTCGAGCCGTGGGACAAGTTCTTCGTCTCGCGCGAGACCGTCGTCCCGCTCGAGCTCGTGGAACTCGGGGATCTCGTTGCCCGGCACGCGGAAGCGGGAGTCGATCTCCGCGCCGAGCCGGGGCTCTACCCGCTCTGGGACGAGGTCGTCGCGTCGACGCTCGACTACAGCGGGATCCGGCTCAGGAATGCTGTGCGCGCATGAAGATCCTGGTCGCGGAAGACGAGACGATCATCCGGCTCGACCTGCGGGACCTGCTCGAGCGCGCCGGCTTCGAGGTCTGCGCCGAGGCGAAGGACGGCGAGGAGGCGGTGCAGCTCGCGCTCTCCGAGCAGCCCGACCTCGCGATCATGGACGTGAAGATGCCGCGCCTGGACGGGATCGAGGCGGCGCGGCGGATCCTGAACGAGCGGCCGATCCCGATCGTGATGCTGACCGCGTACGGCCAGGAGGAGCTCGTCTCGCGCGCCGTCGAGGCGGGCGTCTTCGGGTATCTCGTGAAGCCGTTTCGCGAGCAGGACCTCCTGCCCGCGATCAAGGCGGCGCGGGCGCGGCACGAGGAGCTGCAGGCGCTGCGCGAGGAGGCCGAGTCGCTCGCCGAGGCGCTCGCCGCGCGCAAGGTGATCGAGCGCGCGAAGGGGCTGCTGATGGAGAAGGAGCAGCTCTCCGAGGCGGATGCGTTCGCGCGGCTGCGCAAGGCCAGCCAGGCCTCCGGCCGGCCGCTGCGCGTGATCGCCGAGGCGGTCGTCGCGACCCTCGAAGGCGACGCGTGAGCGGCGAGCACCCGAACGCGGCGCTCGTCCGGCGGGTCTTTGCGGCGTTCGGGCGCGACCCGAAGGCGATCGCCGCCGCGTTCGACCGCGAGATCGTCTGGCGCGTGCCCGGCAACACGACCATGTCTGGCGAGTACCGCGGCCGGCTCGAGGTGATGGAGTTCCTCCGCCGCACCGGCCTGGAGACCGACGGCACCTACCGCAGCTCGCTTCACACCGTCTTCGCGGACGACGAGTGGGCGGTCGCGCTCTACCGCGCCATGGGCACGCGCAACGGGATCGAGCTCGACGTCGACCAGGCGCTCGTGATCCGCCTCGTCGGCGGGATGTGGACCGAGGTCACGGCCGTGCCGCTCGACTCCGCGTTCGATGCGTTCTGGGCCTGAGCCGTTCGACTCGCCCGAGGTCGCGGCCCTGACCGCGGCGCAGCAGGCCGAGCTCTCCGACTCCTACGCCGGCGAGAACGACATCGGGCCGGCGCGCTCGGCGGCGGAGTTCGTCGAGCCGCACGGCGTATTCCTGGTCGTGCGGGACGAGAGCGGTCGCGCCGTCGCGTGCGGCGGCGTCACGCGCTTCGACGAGACGAGGGCCGAGCTGAAGCGGATGTACGTCGTCCCGGACGCGCGCGGTCTCGGGCTCGGCCGCCGCGTGCTCGTGGAGCTCGAGGCGCACGCGCTCCGGCTCGGCTACGCGGCGGTCGTCCTCGAGACGGGCACGCGCCCGGAGGCGCTCGGTCTGTACACCTCGTCCGGCTACGCGCCGCGTCCGTGCTGGCCGCCCTACGACGGCCGCGCGCTCAGCCGCTGCTTCGAGAAGCGGCTCGCCTAGACCGACGGCCCGCTCTTCGCGGAGAGGACCTTCGTGATCGAGACGCCGGACTTCGGAGCGGCGACCGTGACGCGCTCGTTCCAGTTCGAGTACGTGTTGGCGACGCGCTCGTCGTTCCGGGTCACCACCTCCTCGACCGGAAGGCGCTGCTTGCCCGCGAGGGCCCAAAGCGTGTCGGTGAGGTTCCCCGAGCTCGCCTTGGTGACGCTGCGCACGCCCACGACGGCCTTGCCTCCGATGCGCGACGCGGTCTTCGAGAGCGTGCCGCTCTTCGCGCCGAGCCCGTCGAGCGCGGAGGCGAGCGTGACGGCTGCCGCGATCGGCCCGTAGGCGGCGCTCGAGGAGGGGACGACGATCCACCGGTTCGCGTAGCGCCGCGCGCCGGCGGCCTTGATCCCGATGAAGTCGGTGAGCGTGAACGCGTCGCCGCGCAGGTACGCCGTGCCGCGCACGACGATCACGGTGGCGTGTCCGGACTTCTTCCCCTTGGAGAAGGTGATCTGCTGGATCCCCTGCGAGACGCCTGCGTCGGCGACGATCGTCACCGAGCCGGTCGGCGTCTTCGAGGCGCTCACGTAGTGGACGGACTTCTGCGCCATCCCGGCCGCGACGATCGACGCGCGCAGCGCGGCCGGCGACACGGGCGGCGGCGACGCGAGCAGCATCCCGGCAGGCTAGCGGGGAACGGTCAGGCCTGTGCCTGCTCGAAGAGCTCTTCCCAGCGCTCCAGCAGCGCCGTCAACGCGTCGCGGCTGCGCTTGTGGGCGGCGAGCACGTCGACGTTCGTCCAGTCGCCGGCCAGCTTCGCCTCCAGCTCAGCGACCTCCGCCTCGCGGGCGGCGATCTCCGACTCGATCCGCGCCAGCTCCGAGGGCCGGGGCTTCGGCGCGGGCTTCTGCCTCGCGGCCTTCGCAGGCTTCGGCTTCGGCGGCTCCGCGGCGGCGGCCGGCTTCTCGCGAGCGGCGCGCTCCTCGCGCCGCCGCAGCATCTCGGCCCAGCCGCCGTCGTAGGAGCGGATCGTCCCGTCCTCGATCGCGAGCGTCCGCTGCGCGATCGCGTCGAGCAGGGCGCGGTCGTGCGAGACGAGCAGTACGGTTCCCGGGAACGCGTCGAGCGCCGCCTCGAGCGCCTCACGGCTCTCCAGGTCGAGGTGGTTCGTCGGCTCGTCGAGGACGAGGAAGTTCGCGCCGGACGCGACGGTGACCGCGAGCGCGAGGCGCCGCCGCTCGCCGCCGCTCAGCACCGACACCGGCTTCTCGTGCTCGTCCCAGCCGGAGAAGAGGAAGCGCCCGAGCAGCGCCTGCGACTCGGTGCGGTTCAGGCTCGTCATCGACTGGACGCACTGCAGCACCGTGCCGCGCGCGTCGAGCTCCATCTCCTGCTGGGAGAAGTAGCCGACCTCGACGCCGTGGCCGAGGCGCGGGCCGTCCTGCTCGACGAGCCGCTGGAGGAGCGTCGTCTTGCCGGAGCCGTTCGGCCCGACGAGGGCGACGTGCTCGCCCCGCTCGATCGCGAACGAGGCCTGGCTGAGCAGCGTCCTGCCGCCCGGCACCGTGACGTCGAGCGCGTCGGCCTCGACGACGACGCGGCCGCTGCGCGCGGGTTTGAGGAACTCGAAGCCGAGCGTCTTCTTCCGGCGCGAGAGCAGCGCCACCTCGCCGGCGGCCGTGGCGCGCTCCTGCTCCAGCCGCCCGATCTGGGTCAGCTTCGCCTGCGCCTGCTTCGCCTTGTCCTTCTTGTAGCGGAAGCGCTCGACGAAGCGCTCCAGCCGCTCGATGTCCGACTGGACGCGCTCCACCTCCTTCTGCGCGTGCAGCATCCGGGCCGCCTTCTCGCGCCGCCACATGTGCCACGGGCCGGGGAAGAACGTGCCGCGCCCGGCGACGACCTCGAGCGTCGCGGTCGTGACGGCCTCGAGGAACCAGCGGTCGTGCGCGACGAGGATCACCGCGGCGTCGAGCGACTGCAGCTCCCGCTCCAGCCACTCCAGGGACGCGACGTCGAGGTGGTTCGTCGGCTCGTCGAGCAGGAGCAGGTCGGGGTCGCCGCCGAGCGCGCGCGCCAGCGAGGCGCGCGTCAGCTCGCCGCCGGAGAAGGTGCGGAGCGGCCGGTCGAGGTGCTCGTCGGCGAAGCCGAGCCCGCGCAGGACCGAGGTCGCGCGGTCGCGCCAGCCGTAGCCGCCTGCGTGCTCGAGCCGCGCCTGCGCCTCGGCGTAGCGGTTCAGCGTCGCCTGGTCGTGGACGCCGCCGGCCATCGCCTGCTCCAGGCGCGTCAGCTCCTGCTCGAGCGCGACGAGGTCGCGCGCGCCGGAGAGGACGTACTCGCGCAGCGTCAGCTCCTGCTCCAGCGGCGGCCGCTGGTCGTGCAGCGCCACGCGCGTCCCCTTCTCGAAGGCGAGCTCCCCGCCGTGCTTCTCGGTCTCGCCGGCGAGGATCCGGAGCAGCGTCGTCTTGCCGGCGCCGTTCGGCCCGGAGAGCGCGACGCGGTCGCGCCGCTCGACGGAGAACGAGACCCCGTCGAAGAGCACGGTCCCCGCGAGCTCCTTGCGCAGGTTGGAGGCGATCACGACTGCCATGGCCGACCCAGGGTAGATTCGCGGCGTGGCCACGGCGAGGAGCGAGGAGCTGCGCGCCCTCGCGCAGCGGGTGGCCGACGCGCTGCCGCCCGAGGCCGTCGAGGTGGTGCTCACCGGCAGCGTCTCGCGCGGCGTCGCGGACGAGCTGTCCGACATCGAGATGCTCGTCGTCACCGAGCAGCCGCTCTCCCTCGACGAGGCGTTCGAGCGTGCGCGCGGCGCCGGGCTCGAGGAGTGCGAGACGTGGGGCGACCCGGAGACGGCGGCGAGGCGCGTCCACGGCCGGCTCGACGGCCAGTCGGTCGAGACGATCTGGTGGTCGCGGGAGCTCGCGGAGGAGCGGTTCTCGGTCGGCGGCGCCGCGGAGGCGCTCGCGAACGGCGTCTCGCTCCGCGGCGGGCGGCTGCTCGCGAGCTGGCAGGAGCGCCTCGCCGTCTCGGACGAGCTGGCGGCGGCGCGGATCGAGAAGACCGCGGAGCGCTGGGGCGGCTGGGCGCCGCGCGGGCTGCTCACGGTCGTCCGCGAGGACACCGTGCTCGCCCGGATGGAGTGGCTGGTCGACGCGGCGACCCGCGTGCTGCAGATCGTCTACGCGCTCAACCGGCTCCAGCCGCCGACCGGGAAGCGGCTCGCCGCGCGCGCGGAGGCGCTCGCGGTCAAGCCGGAACGCCTCGCGGAGCGGATCGAGGCGGCGTTCGCCGAGCCGGACGCGCGCACCGCGCTCCGGACGATGACCGAGCTGCAGCTCGACACGGTCCGGCTCGCCCCGGACGGCCCCAACGTCGCCCGCGCCCGCACCTGGCTCGAGGACGCTCTGGACGCGCTCCGGTGACAGTGCTCGCGCTCGACGTCGGCTCCTCCTCGGTGCGCGCGCAGCGCTTCGACGGGCGCGGCGAGCCGGCCGGCGAGCTGCGGCGCGAGGCCTACGACACGCACGACGCG
>DASZYW010000240.1:0-1788 GCA_035545195.1 Gaiellaceae bacterium | reverse complement strand
GTGCTGGCGCCGGGCCTGTGGCTGCAGCGCCTGACGACGCGGCAGCCGTCGCTCGACCAGCTCGAGGTCTCGATCCGCGCGCTGCGCGAGGTGCTCGACCTCGAAGGGCTCGGAAGCGCCGACGCCGACCGCGTCGAAGTGATGGCCTGAGCGCAAGCGCTGCGTAAGCCCTGCCAATGCGCGGGAGGAGTCGGGCGGGAGCCGCCGTACGCGGCACGGATGCGTCTCCGCCTCGCCGCCGTCTCGGCTGTCGCCGCCGTCCTGCTGGCCGCGCCCGCGGCCGGCGCCGCCGCCTCCTCCGTCAACCCGCAGATCGCCGGCCTGCAGGTCGCGCTGCGCGCGCAGGGCCTCTACCGCGGCGCCGTGGACGCGATCGCAGGCCCGCTGACCGCCGGCGCGGTGCGCGCGTTCCAGCGCTCGCACGGGCTGCCCGTCACCGGGCTCGCCGACGCGCGCACGCGCGCCCAGCTCGGCCCGCTCGGGCGCCACCTCTTCGGCTCGCGCACCCTCGCCCGCGGCAGCTTCGGCTGGGACGTCGCGGTGCTCCAGTTCCTGCTCGCCTCGCACGGGATCTCCGTCCCGGTCAACGCGTACTTCGACGGGCCGACCAGGCACGCCGTGCGCGTCTACCAGCACGAGGTGCGCCTGCCGGCGGACGGGGTCGCCGGCCCGCGCACGTTCGCCGCGCTCGGCCTGCAGCGCAGGATCCCGGTTCCGGTGACGCGTGTCTCGGCGAGGTTCGACACGTCGGCGGTGCGCGCGTCGATCGACCACTGGGCGGGAGTCTTCGGCGTCGACGCGCACCTCGTCCGCGCGCTCGCGTGGATGGAGTCGGGCGACAACAACCGGCTCGTCTCGTCGGTCGGCGCGCGCGGCGTGATGCAGCTCCTGCCCTCGACGTGGAGCTACGTCGAGACCGTCCTCCTCCGGCGCAAGGTCGCGCACACCGCCGACGGCAACGTCCACGTCGGTGTCGCGTACCTCGACCACCTGCTGCACGCCTTCGGCGGCGACGAACGGCTCGCGCTCGCGGCGTGGTACCAGGGCGAGCGCGCGGTGCGGGAGCAGGGCGTGTTCGCCGAGAGCAAGCCGTTCGTCGCCGACGTGCTCGCGCTCAGCCGACGCATGTGACGCGCGGGCGCGTACGCTCGTCGCGGCATCGACCGAGGAGGACGAGATGGCGACCGACCGTCGCGCAGACGTGGTCTGGCAGGGCAGCTTGATGGAGGGATCGGGGACGATCGTCTCCACCACGAGCGGCAAGCTCGGCGAGCAGGCGGTGAGCTGGCCGAACCGCTCCGAGGATCATCCGGACGCGACGAGCCCCGAGGAGCTGATCGCCGCCGCGCACGCGTCCTGCTTCTCGATGGCGCTCTCGGCCGGCCTGGCGCGCGCCGGCACTCCGCCCGACGAGCTGCGCACCTCCGCGACCGTCACGTTCCAGCCCGGCGAGGGGATCACGCGCATCGCGCTGACCGTCGAGGGCTCGGTGCCGAGCCTCGACGCCGCCGCCTTCGAGGAGGCCGCGCAGGGCGCTAAGGCGAACTGCCCCGTCTCGAAGGCGCTGGCCGGCGTCCCCGAGATCACGCTGGAGGCGCGGCTAACCTGACCCGCGGCATGGCCGCGGACTTCGACGACCTGGTCGCAGAGCTGGAGCGCTCCTACGAGGAGGCCCGCTCCCGCATGTCCGACCCGTCGGTCTACAACGACCACCGGGAGGCGGCCGAGGTGGGGCGGAGGCTGAAGGAGCTCGAGCCCGCCTACAAGCTCGCGCAGGAGTGGAAGGGC
>DASZYW010000239.1:0-2743 GCA_035545195.1 Gaiellaceae bacterium | reverse complement strand
GGCGGCCTCCGCCGCTCCCGGCACGTCCTCGCCGCCGGCGAGCAGCCGCGCGGCGCCGGTGCCAACGGCGTGCGCGTCGCCGACCGACGCCTCCAGCTCGCGGTAGACCTCGCCGAGCGCCTCCACCTGCCGGCGCAACGGCCGCCGCCGCGGCGCGGCGCGCGCGACCTCCCGCGCGAGCATGAGCGCCTCACCGAGGTGGTGCTCGTCGATGGCGTCGATCCTGCGCAGGGCCTCCTCCGCCAGCTCCGCGTCCCGCTGGGCGAGCGCCTCCGCCACCAGGTCGAGCGCCGCCGCGACGCGCTCGCGCAGGACGCGCGCCTCGTCGCGCACCAGCGTGACGGGGTGCACCGGGAAGAGGAACCGCGCGATCACGATCGCGACGGCGCCGCCGATCAGCGCGTCCTCGAGCCGCTGGATGGCGAGGTTCTGGCCGGGCCGGTGGAGCGCGACGACGAGGATCGCCGACGCCGCGGCCTGGTTGCGCACGAGCGGCGTCGCGCCGGCCGCCGTTGCGAGCACGAACGCGATGAGCGTCGCGAAGACGAGCTGGAGCGCGCCGACGCCGGCGACCGTCGTGATCGCCGCGCCGAGCAGGATCCCGAGCGCGACGCCGGTCATCATCTCGATCGCCTGGCGTCCGCGCCTCCCGATCGCGGCTCCCAGCGAGATGACGGCCGCGATCGGCGCGAAGAACGGCGCCGGGTGCAGCTGCAGCGCGAGCTCCCACGCGATCCCCGCGGCGGCGGCCGCCTGCGCGATCCGCCCGAGCACGGGCAGCGAAAGCCGCGAGCGGGCGCGGCGGACGCGCTCAGCGATGTCCGAAGTGGTGAGCCCGGGGAAGCGAATCGTGGAAGTCTGCGCCCTCGGTCAGCTCCTTGGCGAGCGGACCGAGCGAGACGAGCTCCCGGACGAGGACGTTGCGGTTGCGGTCGACGTGCTCGTAGCGGCCGCGCGCGAGCAGCAGCGGCTCGCCGCGGACGAGCGCGCGGAAGCGCTCGTACACCTGCGGCGGGACGATCAGGTTCACCTGCGCATGCTCGTCCTCGAGCAGCATGAAGACGACGCCGTTCGCGGTCGCGGGGCGCTGGCGCGCGACGACGAGCCCGGCGATCCGGACGTCGGAGCGGTTGGGACGCTCCGCCAGCTCGACGGTCGAGAGCGTCCCGGGAGGCAGGTGCGGGCGCAGCAGCGCGAGCGGGTGGACGCCGACGGTGAGGTTCGTCGTCCTGTAGTCCGCGAGCATCCGCTCCCAGACCGTCGGCTCCGGCAGGTCCGGCGTCGCGACGGTCGGCTCGAGCGGGAGCGCCAGCTGCTTCGCGTCTCCCCCGCTCCCAGCGACCGTCTGCGGGCGCGGCACGAGCCCGAGCTGCCAGAGGAGGTCTCGCTTGGCGACTCCGAAGCAGTCGCAGGCGCCGCTCTCGACGAGCGCGCGCAGCTCGTCCTCGGAGAGCGGAGTCCGCTGCGCGAGCTCCCGGATCGAGCGGTACGGCCGCGAGGCGACGACCGCCTCGGCGTCGTCCTCCCCGAGCCCGTTCACGTACTTCAGTCCGATCCGCACCGCTCCCTCCTCGATCGTGCAGCCGGCCTCGCTCAGGTTGACGTGCGGCGGGCGCGTCTCGACGCCGTGGCGCTGGCCGTCGCGGACGAGCGTCGCCGGCGGGTAGAAGCCCATCGGCTGCGCGTTCAGGAGCGCGGCGAGGAACTCCGCCGGATAGTGGTGCCGCAGCCACGCCGACTGGTACGCGAGCAGCCCGAACGCGGCCGAATGGGACTTGGGGAAGCCGAAGCCCGAGAAGCCGACGAGCTTGTCGTAGACCGCGTCCGCCGTCGCCGCGTCGACGCCCTTGCCGAGCGCGCCCTCGACGAAGCGGGAGCGGTACGCCTCGAGCGCGGCGTGCGAGCGCTTGCGGCTCATCGCGCGCCGCAGCCCCTCCGCCTCGCCGACCGTGAACCCGGCCAGGTGGATCGCGACGTCGAGCACCTGGTCCTGGAAGACGACGACGCCGAGCGTCTCCCGCAGCGGCTCCTTCAACAGCGGGTGATCCGCCGGCGGCTCGTACGACGGGTCCTCGCGCAGCTTCTGCCGCCGCTCGATGTACGGGTGCACCGCCTTTCCCTGGATCGGCCCCGGCCGGACGAGTGCGACCTGGACGGTGATGTCGTCGAGGTTCTCCGGCCGCGTGCGGAGGATCGTCTGCATCTGCGCGCGACTCTCGATCTGGAAGGTGCCGATCGTGTCCGCCTCCTGGATCTGCGCGAACACCGCCTGGTCGTCGAGCGGCACGCGCGAGAGGTCGATCGCCTCGCCGCGCGTCTGCGCGATCAGGTCGACGCACTCCTCGACCGCGGAGAGCATCCCCAGCCCGAGCAGGTCGATCTTCAGGAAGCCGGCGTCGGCGCAGGAGTCCTTGTCCCACTGGCACATCTGGCGCCCTTCCATCGCGGCCGGCTGGACGGGCACGAGCTCGACGAGCGGCCGCGAGGAGATGACCATCCCGCCCGGGTGCTGGGAGATGTGGCGCGGCAGGCCGGCGATCTCGGTGCAGAGCTCGCCGAAGGCGCGCCAGCGCGGCGAGCGGAGCTTCAGCGCCGCGTCGGGGAGGGAGGCGATCTCGTCGGCGACGCGGGCCGCGTTCCAGCCGTCGGTGAGCCGGGCGAGCCGCTCCAGGTCGGCGTGCGGGAGGCCGAGCGCCTTGCCGACGTCGCGGATCGCGCCGCGCGAGCGGTAGGTGGCGAAGCT
>DASZYW010000238.1:0-1574 GCA_035545195.1 Gaiellaceae bacterium | reverse complement strand
CGCCGCAGCGGCTCCGCCAGCATGGGATCGTCGCCGAGCTTCGCGAACGCCTTCGGCTGCTCCAGTCCGAGCCGCTCGCCCCGCCCTGCGGCGACGAGGATGGCCCAGACGGCCATGCGCCTAGGCGGGCGCCGCGACCGTCTTCTTCGCGGCGGTCTTCCGCTTCGCGACCGGGCCGTCGGACGCGAGGACGCCTTCGAGCCACTCGGCGCACTCCTCCTCGTCCATGTCCTTGGCGTACATCAGCTCGGAGGCGAGGATCTTCTTCGCCTTCACGAACATCTGCTTCTCGCCGGTGGACAGGCCCTTCTCGCGGTCGCGGAGGGCAAGGTTGCGGACGACCTCCGCGAGCTCGAGGATGTCGCCGGTCTTCATCTTGTCGCGGTTGTGCTTGAAGCGGCGGTTCCAGTTCTTCGGCATCTCGGTGGAGACCCCGGTCAGCGCCTTGAGGACGCCGCCGATCTCCTTCTCGCCGATCACGCGCCGGAGGCCGACCTTCTCGGCGTTCTCGGACGGGACCTGCACCGTCATGTCGTTGTGCAGGATCTTGATCGTCAGATACTCGCGAGCCTGGCCCAGGACCTCGCGCTTCTCCTTCTTGACGACCGTCCCAGCCCCGTGGTGCGGATACACCACTTTGTCGCCGATCTGATACAAGCCCAACCTCCCGAGGATCGAAAGCCGCTCTCCGTCAAAGAAGCCGGCGCGCTCCACAGCGCCGGCCACCTGCACCCAGTGTAGCGAAAGCGCCTGGAAAAGCCAAAAAACGCCCTCTCGGGGCCTACAGCTGCAGGTACCGCTCGACCAGGTTGTGCTCCTGGAGACGGCGCAGCCCCTCGCGGATCTCGCGGGCTCTGACCGCCCCCACGCCCTCGACCGACTCCAGGTCGCGCTGCGAGGCGCGGACGATCGCGTCGAGGTTCCCGAGCTCGGCGACGACGCGGCGCGCCACCGTGTCGGGCAGCCGCGGGACGTGCGAGAGGATGCGGTGGCCGCGCGGGGCGACGCCGTGGTCGAGCGGGTTGACGTTGCGCTCGAAGCCGAGCGCCTCCGCGAGCCGGCCCAGCTCGAGCAGCTCGAGGTAGGAGAGCTCGCTCAGCTCGACGAGCGCCTGCGTCGCCTCCTCGTCCGAGTCGCCGGCGTGGTAGTCGCGGACGAGCGCGTCGCGCTCGCGCGGAATGTCGCCGACCAGCTCCTCCAGCTGGAGGCGGATCAGGCGGCCCTCGGAGCCCAGCTCGATGCAGTCGCGCGTGATCCGGTCGGCCATGCGCGAGGTCATCTCGGCGCGCTGCACGACCACGAGCACGTCGTCGAGCACGACTGCGCTCTGGAACTCGAGTGCCGTCAGCCTCGTCAGCACCTGCTCCAGCCGCTGGCGGTAGGTGTCGAGCGTCCCGAGCGCCTGGTTCGTCTTCGCGAGCACGTCGGCGACGGGGTCGAGCTGGTAGCGCGCGGGGCCGACGAAGACGGTCACCGTCTCGCGCTGCTGCGACACGGAGACGACGAGGGCGCCGGTCTGCTTCGCGACGCGCTCGGCGGTGCGGTGCCGGGTGCCGGTCTCGTCCGAGGGGATC
>DASZYW010000237.1:0-8682 GCA_035545195.1 Gaiellaceae bacterium | reverse complement strand
CGCCGCCAAGCTCGCCGCGGCCGCGCGGCAGGCGCGGGTCGCGCTCTCGGCGCCGGTCACGCTCCGCCTCGGCGCGCAGACCTGGACGCTCGAGCCGGCCGAGCTCGCGCGCCTCCTCCAGCTCCCGTCCGGCGGCGAGAAGCGCCTTCGGCTCGGCGGAGCCGCGGCCGAGCGCTGGCTGCAGAAGCTCGCCCGCCAGGTCGACAAGCCCGCCAGGAACGCGAGCTTCGCCGCGAGCGGCGACACCGTCCGCGTCGTCGCCGCCGCCGACGGCGTCGCGCTCGATCCCGTCCGCACCGCCGACGCCGTCCTCGCGGCCGCGCTGCGTCGGGCGAACCGCGTCGCCGACCTCGCCGTCTCGACGGCTCGCCCGAAGCTGACCACGCAGGCGGCCGAGCGTTACGGGATCACCGGCGTCGTCGGCCGCTACACGACCGACTACACCGGCATCCCGAACCGGATCCACAACGTCCAGCTCGTCGCCCATCTCGTCGACGACAAGCTGATCGCGCCTGGGGCGGTGTTCTCTTTCAACGGGACGACCGGCGCGCGCACCGCGGCGAAGGGCTTCCTCGAGGCGCCCGTGATCATCAACGGCGAGGTCACCACCGGCCTCGGCGGCGGCGTCTGCCAGGTCTCGACGACCGTCTTCAACGCGGCGTTCGATGCGGGGCTGCCGATCCTCACGCGCACGAACCACGCGCTCTACATCAGCCACTACCCGCAGGGCCGCGACGCGACCGTCGACTACCCGGACGTCGACCTCAAGTTCCGCAACGACACCGGCCACTGGCTGCTGCTCCGCACCGACGTCGGCTCGTACTCGCTCACGGTCACGCTCTACGGCACCCCGACCGGGCGCAAGGTCGAGAGCACGACCGCGCCGCTGGTCGTCCACGGGAAGACGCCCGTCGAGAAGAAGGTGGACAAGACGCTGAAGCCGGGCGAGACCGTCGTCGACGACCCCGGCGAGCCCGCGATGACGACGAGCGTCACGCGCAAGGTCTACTCCGCGAGCGGGAAGCTGCTCGACGACGACGTCTTCTACTCGACCTACCGCGCCGCGCCCGAGCTCGTCCGCGTCGGCCCGAAGCTCAAGAAGAAGGCGAAGCCGAAGCAGCCGACTCGGCCGTAGCGATCGCCTCGGCGAGCCAGCCGGGGATCCGCGTCGGCCGCATCGTCCGCGCGTCGACGCACGCGTGCGCCGTCCAGCCCTCCGCGAGGAGCTCCTCTCCGCGCGTGACGGCGTACTCGTACTTGAAGCGGGCGCCGCGCGGCTCGACGCAGCGCGTGTGGATCTCCAGCTCGTCGTCGAAGACGGCGGGGACGAGGTAGCGGCAGAAGGACTCGAGCACGAGCGCCTCGACCCCGTGCTCGCGCAGCGCGTTGTAGCCGCCGGCGAAGGCGCGCAGGTATTCGACGCGGGCCACCTCGAACCAGACGAGGTAGTTCGAGTTGTGCGCGATCCCCTGCGCGTCGGTGTCGTGGAAGCGCACGCGGACGCGCGTCGAGAAGGTGAAGCCCTCCATCGGGAGGACTCTACGCGCGGACGGCGCGCGGATTCAGCGCTGCGTCGAGCCCGTCGCCGACGAGGTTCACGCTCGCGAGCAGCAGGATCAGCACGACCGCGGGCACGGTCCACGTCCACCAGCCGAGCCCGAGGAAGTTGTACGGCCCGAGACCCGACTGCGTCGCCTCCCCGAGCAGGTTGCCGAGCGTGGGCCGGGTCGACGAGAGCACGCCGAAGCCGAAGAACTCCGCGGTCGCCTCGATCAGGACGATCTGCCCGACGAGCGAGGTGAGGCTGATCACGATCGCGCCGGCGGCGTTCGGGAGGAGGTGGCGGAAGACGATCCGGCCGCTGGAGGCGCCGAGGGCCTGCGCGGCCTGGACGAACTCCTCCTGGCGCAGCGACGCGGCTCGTGCGCGGAAGACGCGCGCCGCGAACGGCCACATCGCGAGCGCGAACACCGCGGTCGTCTCCCAGACGGTCACCGGCCGCAGCAGGCTGAACATGACGATCAGGATCACGAGCACCGGGAAGCCGGAGACGAGGTCGACGATCCGCATCACGACGACGTCGAACCAACCCGCGAACCAGCCTGCCGTGAGCCCGGCCACGATCGCCAGCACGGTCGCGCCCGCTCCGCCGACGACCGCGGTCTGCTCGCTGAAGTGGACTCCCCAGAGGACGCGGTGCAGGGTGTCGCGCCCCACCTGGTCGGTGCCGAGCAGGTGGCCGGCGAACGTGGGGCCGTGGTTCCGCGCGGTGTCGCTGAGGTCGATCGCGTTCCACCCCGACGGCGCGAGCACCGAGGCGGCCTCGCCCGCGCCGAGGATCGCGACGAGCACGGTCGCGGCGCCCAGCGTCACCGGCTGGCGGACCACGCGGTGCCCGACCCCACGCCAGAAGCCGCGGCGGCGGATGGCCGGCTCGGCGGCGGCGACGGTCGTCTCGCTCATCGGCCGGTGCGCGCCCGCGGGTCGAGCAGCTGGACGGCGACGTCGCCGGCGAGCGACGAGACGATCACGAGCACCGCGGCCAGCATCAGCACGAAGGTCATCTGGTTCGGGTCGATCCCGCCGAAGCCCTGGGGGAAGGAGCTGATGAACACGGTTCCGAGCCCGTTGAACTGGAAGACGTAGTCGACCGCGAAGCCCGCGCCGAGGACGGCGCCGAAGTCGGAGAAGAGCGCGCCGACGAACGTGGCGAGCGAGGCCGGCAGCGCGTGGCGGAGCAGGACGCGCCGTTCGCTCAGCCCCTTCGAGCGTGCGGTCGTGACGAAGGGGGCGCTCATCGTCTCGAGCAGGGAGGAGCGCAGGTAGCGGGCGTGCAGGCCGACGAAGCCGAGGGAGAGCGTGAGCGCCGGCAGGGTCGCGTAGCGGAGCACGTTCAGCACGTAGCGGCCGCCGTGCCCCGCGGCCGCGCACGGCGTGATCGTCCCGGCGTTGATCCCGATCCCGGCCGGGCAGGTGCCGGGCCAGCCGGCCAGCGGAAAGACCCAGCGCGGCCCGACGACCGTGTTCAGGAGCAGCTGGACGAGCAGCGCGAGCAGGAACGCCGGCACCGCCCAGGCCGCGTACGAGAGCGCGCGCAGCCCGATGTCGAGCCCCGAGCCCTGCCGCGCGACCGCAAGCAGCGCGAGCCCGACGCTGAGCAGGACGACGATCGCGACCATGAGCGCGAGCAGGACGGCCGTGTGGCCGACGGCGTCGATCATCCGCACGCCGACCGTGAAGTTCCGCGTGCGCACCGGGAACGTGAGCGTGTGCATCGTGTCGCCGCCGTCGAGCCCCTTCGCCCACGCCCACCACGCCGAGAGCAGCGGCTGGAGGCCCTGGTGCTGCTGCTCCCAGGTGAAGAAGCAGAAGCTGACGATCGAGAGCGCGACGAGCACGAGCACGCCCACGGCGAGGCGGCGCAGCAGGAAGGCGATCAAAGATCGGCGCGGCAGGCGGGCGAGAGGTACGTCCGCGTGAGCGACGGCGTCCAGCGGAAGTAGGCGAGCGGCTTCGGCTTCGGCGACGCCTGCCGCCAGACCGAGACCTCGGCGCTCGTCGGATCGCCCGAGGCGTTCCGGTGGACGTGCGAGTGCAGCAGCACGTGTCCGGAGAACGGGCACTGCACGGAGAAGTCCGCCCAGTCGCCGGCCCGCAGGACGACGTCCGGGTGCAGGCCGGACGCCGCGAGCGGCAGCTTCGCCGGCGTCTTCTTGCAGAGCTTGCCGTTCGCCGAGTAGCCCTGTGGGTCGGTCCAGATCATCAGGAAGTGGTTCGTCTCGTCGGCGCGGACCGAGAGCTCGCTGGGGATCGGCTTGCCGGGGATCCTCGCGCTCGCCTCCAGCTGGAGCTTCGTGTGCACGGGGCAGCTCAAGGCCTGGTCGACGACCGAGCCCCCGGTGAGCGTGGCCGCGAGCGCGGCTGCGGCCGCGACGGCGCTGATCGCCAGCGCGGCGAGCGCCGTCGCCGCGATCCGCCAGCGGCGCGCGCTCGTCCGGTCCTGCCTGCGCATCCTCTCGTCGAGCTCGGCGAAGAACTCCGGGCTCGAGTCCGGGACCGGCAGCCGCTCGAGCAGCCGCCCGAGCCCGTCGTCAGCGATCGCCATCGCGCACTCCCTCCGCTTCGAGCGCGGCCCGGAAGCGCGACCGCGCGCGGTTCAGTCGCGAGGCGACCGTGCCGCGGCGCGCGCCCAGGACCGACGCGGCCGTCTCGTAGTCGAGTCCGAGGAGCTCGATGAGCAGGAGCACCGCGCGGTCCTCGGCGCCGAGCCTCCTGAACGCCCGGTCGAGCACCACCGGCGCGAGCCCGTCCCGCCCGACCGCGTGCAGCCGCTCCGGCTCGACTGCGGCGCGCTGGGGCCGGCGGCGGCCGCGACGCAGGTCGTCGAGGCAGCAGCGCACGACCACGCGGTAGAGCCAGGTCGCCTCGTGCGCCTCGTTCTCGAACCGGCTCGGCAGCCGGCGGTACGCCTTCAGGTACGCCTCCTGGAGGACGTCGTCGACGCGGTCGCGCTCGTCGAGGACGCCGGCGGCGACGCGCCGGAGCCGCGCGTGGTGCCGCTTGACGATCCGCTCGAAGCGGCGGTGCTCGCCCTCCGGCGACACCGAGGCGGCAGGCTCCTCGCGCGGCGCGAGCCGGTCGGTGAGGTAGGCGAGCTCCGCGCTCATGCCTCTATAGACGTCGGCGGACGTGAAATCGTTCGCGCATGAGCGTCGAGCGTCTGGCCGAGCTGTTCCGGACACACCAGCCGGCGGTGGCGCTGACCGGGGCGGGGATCTCGACCGAGTCGGGGATCCCGGACTTCCGCTCGGCGACCGGGGTCTGGGCGCAGTACGACCCGATGGAGGTCGCGCACATCGACGCCTTCCACGCCGACCCGGCGAAGGTCTGGGAGTTCTACGCGCTGCGCCTCGACGTGGTCGGCGACGCGGAGCCGAACGACGGTCACCGCGCGCTCGCGGCGCTCGAGGAGCGCGGCTGGCTCGCCGCGGTGATCACGCAGAACGTCGACGGCCTGCACGAGCGCGCCGGCACGCGCGAGCTCGTGGAGGTGCACGGCTCGCTCGACGCGGCGCACTGCCTCCGCTGCGGCGCGACGGTCACGCGCGACGAGCTCGCCGAGCTCCTGCCCCTCCCGGAGTGTCCCGAGTGCGGCGCGATCCTCAAGCCGGGCGTCGTCATGTTCGGGGAGTACCTGCCGGAGGCTGCGCTCGCGAAGGCGCGGCGGCTCGCGGGCGAGGCGCGGCTGCTGCTCGCGGTCGGCTCGACGCTCGAGGTCTACCCGGTCGCCGCGCTGCCGGAGGAGACGCTCGCGAACGGCGGCGCGCTGGCGATCGTCAACCGCGGCGCGACGCCGTGGGACGGGGGCGCCGAGGTCGTCGTCGACGCCGGCGCGGGCGAGACGCTGTGCGCGCTCGCGGACGCGCTACCGGCGCGACCGCACGAGTGACGGCGACAGCGACGCTGCGAAGATCGCCTCCCGGAACCGCCCCTGCAGCGGCGGGAGCGCGAGCGCGAACACCGGGACGAAGCGGCCGTCCGCGACCGACGTCGAGAAGTAGTCGCCGACCATCCGGCCCATGTCCGTCTTCGCGAGCCAGGTGAGCTGGATCGGCTGCGGCGCGAGCGCGAGCGGCGCCGACCACGTCCGGCCGCCGTTCGCGGACGAGACGAACCCGATCCCCAGCGTGCACTCCGTCTTGCAGGAGCCGGGCCACCAGTACGCGTAGACCAGCCCGAGCCGGCCGGGCGTGGACGGGTCGGCCGCGATCCCGGGCAGGAACGCCTGCGTCGGGACCGCCACCCTGGTCGGTGTCGTCCAGCTGACGCCGTCGGTCGAGGTGGAGAGGACGAGGTCGTTGCCGGTGCAGCCGTCGCGGAAGCGGCAGTCGTGCCAGACGGCATAGATGCGCCCGCTCGAGTCCGCGTCAACGGAGGGAAGCGCGTCGGCGCGCAGCGGGTCGTTGGACTTGGCGCGGAAGGCGGAGACGACCGAGCGGGAGAAGGTGGCGCCGCCGTCGGTCGAGACGAGCGAGACGATCGCACCGGTCAGCGCCGCCTCGCCGCCGTAGTTGCCTGCGACCACGACGAGCCGGCCGTCGGGCTCCAGCACCGGCTGCGTGCCGACGAGCAGGGCGCCCGCGCGCACCGGCGGCGACCACGTCGCCCCGCCGTCGTCGCTGTACTGGACGACGGTCGCGTCGTGCGCGTCGTCGCTGTACGCCGCGTAGCAGCGCCCGTAGAACGGGCTCGTGGCGGTGTTGTCGCAGGCGACCCAGTCCTTGTCCAGCACGGGACCGGTCGCGACCGTCACGGGAGCCGACCAGGTCTCGCCGTTCGCCGAGCGGGCGACCAGCACGTGCGAGACGCTGTTGCTCTCGATCGTCAGCGAGCCGACGAGCCAGATGTCGTGGTCCGCGTCGTAGGCGACGACCGGGTCGGACGCGCGCTGCTGCGTCCCCGGAGGCGTCGAGACGACCGTGAACGACGGCAGGACGGCGCGGCGCCACGTTCGGCCCGCGTCGGTGGAGACGGCCGTGCCGATGTCCGAGGCGGCGCCGGTCGTCCAGCGCCCGAGCTGGTACGCGGCGACGACGGTCGAGCCCCAGGAGAAGCTGTCCGGCTCGACGGCCGTCTCGTGCTGGCCGCCCTGCGCGTCCGTGAACGGGTCGACCGAGATGCGCCGGGAGACGACCTCGCAGTCGGCCGCGACGCGATCCGCCTGGTCGGCCGCGACGACGTCGACGCCGCCTCCGCACGAGACCTCGTCGCTGCCGCCGAACGCCGCCTGGATCCGGTCGGCGCCCTTCCCGCCGCGGATGGTGTCGCCGCCGTTCGTCCCCAGCAGGAGGCCGCCCGCGGGGACGCCGCGGATCGTGGCGGCGGCGACCGGCGCGGCGAGCAAGAGCGAGAGCAGGAGCGGCGCGAGCAGGCGTCTCACGCGGGCGAGGGTACCCGGGCCTCGCGGTGGGTATCCTCTGGGCATGGCGGGAGCTCAGAGAAAGGATCTGCTCGGCCGGCTGGCCGACCTGAGCGAGGACGCGATCCAGCGCCTCGCCGAGGCGCCCGGCGCCGACCGCGCGCTCGGCGCGCTGAACGGCCTCAAGGAGCGCGTCGACGAGCTGCAGAAGCGGCTGCGCGGGCTCGAGGAGCTCGAGAAGCGGCTGGCCGCGCTCGAGCGCAAGGTCGACCGGATGGGCAAGGGCACGAGCTCGACGTCGCGCTCCACGGCGCGGCGTTCGACGACGAAGAAGTCCTAGCCCGGCGGGACGCGCACCCTCAGCGCGCCCGGCACGACCTCGAAGCGGGCCGGCGTAGTCCCGACCTGCTCGCCGTCCACCTCGATCGGGAGCCGCTCCGCCGCGTCGACCGTGACCGCGCGCGAGCGCAGCAGCTCCACCTTCGGGTGGGCGAGGTACGTGCCGCGGTAGATCTTCGGCGCCGTCGTGACGAAGTCGCGCTTGTTCACGTCCCCGATCACGACCACGTCGAAGAGCCCGTCGTCCTGGGCCGCATCGGGCGCGAGCAGCATCCCGCCGCCGTGCCAGCGGCCGTTCGCGACGATCACGTCGTGCATCCGCCCCTCGCGGCGCGTGCCGTCCTCGAGCTCGACGGTGACGACGGTGTTCTGCCACTCGAGAAAGACGGCGACGAGCGCGTAGAAGAAGGTCGCCTTGCCGCCTGCGACCTTGCTCATCCCGTTCGCGCGCCGCGCCACCGCTGCGCTCATCCCGACGCTGCCGACGTTGTCGTAGAAGCGCTCCGCCTCGGCGCCGTCCCACGTGCGGTAGGCGACCCGGCCGGCGTCGATCGTCCGGACGGCGCCCTCGCGCGCGACCCGCACCGCGTCCTCGAAGCGCGTCGGGATCCCGTAGCTGCGCACGAAGTCGAGCCCGGTGCCGATCGGGATCGTCGCCACCTCGGCGCCGCCGCCCGCGCGCAGGACGCCGTTCACGACCTCGTTCAGCGTCCCGTCGCCGCCGACCGCGACCACCAGCCCGGCGCCGTCGCGCGCCGCGCCCTCGGCGAGCTCGATCAGGTGTCCCGGCCGCTCCGAGAAGAGCGTCTCGCCCGCCAGCCCGAGATGCGTCGCGCGGTTGGCGAGCTCCGGCCAGCGCTTCCCGGTCCGTCCGTTGTCGGACGCCGGGTTGACGAGGAAGACGGTGCGCGCGGGCTCAGTCAGCGGTGACGGTGGCGAGCGCCACGCGCGTCATCCGGTCCACCGCGTTGCGCAGCTCCTCGTCGGTGATCCGCGTGAACACGCCCTCGACGACGATGTCCGAGACGGTCAGCAGGCAGCCCGCGTGGATGCCCTCGACCTTGCCGATCCCGCCGAGCGACGCGACCGTGAAGAGCGCCGACGCCTCCATCTCGACCGCGAGCACGCCGCGCGCCGACCAACGCTCGTACTGGCCCTCGTTCGGGTTGTAGAAGACGTCGCTGGAGACGATCGGGCCGACGTGCATCGCCTGGCCCATCTCTTTCGCCGCGTGCACGGCGCCGTGGATCATCTCCCAGGAGGCGGTCGGGCAGTGCGGCTCATTGTTCACGAGGTGCATCGCCGTCGAGTCGGCAGGCACCGCGGTCAGCGCGACGATCAGGTCGCCGAGCGCGTGGTGCGGCTGCAGGCCGCCGCAGGTGCCGACCCGCATCAGCTTCGTGCAGCCGAGCTGGATCAGCTCC
>DASZYW010000236.1:0-11199 GCA_035545195.1 Gaiellaceae bacterium | reverse complement strand
GCCGCGCTGGCGCTCGTCGTCGCCGGCCTCGGCCTCGCCTGGACGAGCTGATGCACCGGAGCGAGATCTCGATCGACCTGGGCGCGCTGCGCCGCAACGCGCACGTCCTGCTCAACGCGCTCGACGGCGCCCAGCTCTGGGCGGTCGTCAAGGCGAACGGCTACGGCCATGGCGCCGCCGACGTCGCGGGCGCGGCGCTCGGCGCCGGCGCGAGCGGCCTCTGCGTCGCGACGGTCGCCGAGGGGCTCGCCCTGCGCCGCGACTTCGCGACGAGCCGGATCCTCGTCATGGGCCCGGCGACGACCAGCCGCGACATCGCCCACGCCCGCGACGCCGGCCTCGAGCTCGTCGTCTCCACCGGCGAGATCCCCGAGGGCGTGCGCGTCCACCTCAAGCTGGACACCGGCATGGGCCGCTGGGGCCTCTCGGAGCTCCCGCTCCCGCCGGTCGAGGTCGTCGGGCTGATGAGCCACCTCGCCACCGCGGACTCCGACTCCGCCTTCGCGGAGTGGCAGATCGCGCGCTTCCGCGAGGCGACCGCGCCGTACTCGCACCTGACGCGGCACATCGCAAACAGCGCCGCCGCGCTCCGCTATCCCTCCGCCCGCTTCGACGCCGCGCGCTGCGGGATCGCGCTCTACGGGCTCTCGCCGTTCGGCACCGATCCGGTCGAGGACGGGCTGCAGCCGGTGCTGACCTGGACGAGCCACCTCGCGCAGGTGCGGCTCCTGCAGCCGGGCTTCTCGACCGGCTACGGCCGCCGCTTCGTCGCCGAGCAGCCGACGTGGATCGGGATCGTCCCGGTGGGCTACGCCGACGGCTTCCGCCGCGACCTGGCCGGTACCGAGGTGCGGGTCGGCGGCGAGATGCGGCGTGTCGTCGGCGTCGTCTCGATGGACGCGTTCGCGGTTGAGCTCGACCGGGAGCTGCCCGTCGGGACGCCGGTGACGCTGCTCGGGCGCGGCGTCCTCGCCGAGCGCCACGCGGAGGTCGCGGACACGATCACCTACGAGCTCGTGTGCGGGATCGACTCGTCGCCCGAGCGCGCCCGGCGCGTCGTCGTCGATGCCTGAGGACCGCTTCGCCCGCGTCGCGGACAAGCTCGCGGCGCTGCAGGACGAGCGGGCGGCGAAGCTCGCCGATGACGTGCAGCGCTTAGTGCTCCCGCGCGGGGACGAACGCGCGCTCGACGCAGGCACCGGCGCCGGAGCGCTCGCCTTCGCGCTCGCGCCGCTCGTGCGCGAGGTCGTCGGCCTCGACCGCGTCCCCGAGCTGCTCGAGCACGCGCGCTCGCGGGCCGAGGGCGTCGCGAACGTCGAGTTCGTCGAGGGCGACATGACGGCGCTCCCGTTCGAGGACTTCTCCTTCGACCTCGCCGGGACGCTGCGCACGATCCACCACGTGCACCGGCCCGAGCTGGCCGTCGCCGAGCTGGCGCGGGTGACGAGGCCGGGCGGCCGCGTGCTCGTGGTCGACCAGCTCGCTCCGTCCGATCCGCTGGAGGCGCTGGAGCGCGACCGCTTCGAGCACGCGCGGGACTCCGCCCACGAGCGGCTCCTGCCCGACGGCGACCTTCGGCAGCTGTTCGAGGCGAACCGCCTCGCGCTGCTCCGCGACCGGCACGAGACCGAGCCTCGCGACCTCGACTCCTACCTCGACCTGGCCGGGTGCGAGGGCGACGCGGCGGAGCGGGCGCGTGCGATCGCGCCGCGCCCCTTCACGGTCACGGTCGGCTGGTATCTGCTGGAGCGGCGCTAGCTAGCCGACGTGCGAGACGGCCTCGCTGAGGGCGCGCCGCTCGCTCGCGAGGCCGGTGAAGGCGTTGTTCAGGCGCCGCTCGCCCTCGGCGCTCAGCCGGAGGTGCGCCACCCGCGCGTCGCTCGTCGACCGCTCGCGCTCGATCAGGCCGGCGTCCTCGGCGCGGCGGACGAGCTCGGTGACGGTGCTCTGCGCGAGCTGGAGCCGCTCGCTCAGCTCGGTCACGGTCGACTGCTCGTCGCCGCTCTGCGAGCCCTTGATCATCAGGAGGAGCAGGTAGCGCTGCGGCGTGAGGCCGGAGGTGCGGGCGACGCGCTCCGTGCGGCGCAGGAACTGGCGCAGCGCGGCGCGGAAGTCGGCGACGGCGATCGCCTCGTCGACGGTCATCGCGTTCATGTTCTCGGTCTCGCTCATCGCTCGTCCCCGATCATACGCCTGCGCCCGGCGAGGACACGAGCGAAAACGTCGGGCAGCAGCGCCTGCAGGACGCCGACCGGCGCGTACCAGCCCGGCACCGTCGTCTCGCCGCGGCCGCGCTCGAGCGAGCGCAGCACGTGGGTCGCCACGTCCTCGGGCCCGATCACGATCCGCTGCACCGGCTTCGGCAGCCAGCCCTGCGGGAATCCCTCCGTCTCGGCGAAGCCCGGCTTGACCGTGTGCACGCGGATCCGGTCGCGCCTGAGCTCGGCGGCCGTCGCGCGCGAGAAGGCGAGCTGCGCGTGCTTCGAGGCGGCGTACGGGCCGGACTGGGGGAGGGCGACCTCGCCGGCGACCGAGACGATGTTGACGACGTCGGCGGGCGCGGCCGCGCGCAGACCCGGCAGGAACGCCTGCAGGCACCACACGCTGCCGAGGTAGTTCGTCCGGATCGGCCGCTCGATCGTCTCCGGGTCGCCGTCGAGGAAGCTCGTCCGCGCGCCGACGCCGGCGTTGTTGACGAGCACGTGGACCGCGGGATGCCGCTCGAGCACGCGCGCCGCGACGGCGAGCACCTCGTCGCGGTCGGCCACGTCGCAGCGCTCCCACTCGCCCCCGGTCTCCTCGGCGAGCCCGCGCAGCAGCTCCTCGCGGCGCGCGAGCAGCACGCAGAGCATCCCCTTGCGCGCGAGGCCGCGCGCGATCTCGGCGCCGATCCCGGAGGAGGCGCCGGTGACGACGGCGACGCGGCGCTCGCTCATCCGCAGCCCTTCACGCCGAGCAGCGCCGTGGCGGTCCGGCCCTTCGCGTCCGTCAGCGCCGCGGCGAGGACGTGGTGGCCCTTCGCCGGCGTGCGCGGCAGCTTCGCCGACCAGGTGCCGTCGCCGTCCTTGCGCGCGGTCGCGACCTGCTTCGAGTCGAGCAGGAAGCGGACGCTGCGGACGCTCGCGATCGAGCTGCCGGCGGCGAGGAGCTCGTGGCCCTTCGCGAGGCACTGCGCCGGGGCGGGCTCGAGCCAGTCGACCGCGGGGCCCTTCACCACGGTGACGTTCACGGTGACCGTGCGCGTGTTCGGCATGACCGAGGTGCCGACGGTGTCGATGTTCTTCGCCTCCTCGAAGTCCGACGACGCAAGCGTGAGCTTGAAGGTCCCGGCGGTCAGGGCGGGCATCGACTCGGGAAGCCGGAAGACCGCGACGCCGCTCTGGTCGTCGTACGCGGACGCGCCGGCGAGCATCCCCTTGTAGCCGACGGTGAGCGAGATGTCGTCGACGCCGGACTGGCTGTCGGTCGTGCGCATCGCGAGCGTCGGCCGGCCGACCGCGACGCGACTCGTCAGGAGCCGGATCGACGGCGGGGTCAGGTCGTTCGTCCAGAAGCGCAGCGTGTACGTGCCCGCCTGGAGCTTGCCGCTGTAGCGGTCGCGCGGCGAGTCGACGGCGACGTCGAAGCGCTGCACGCGCGGGAAGGAGACGCCCGCCGCCTGCACGTCCTCGCCGTAGTCGTAGGTGAGCCCGTTCACGTCGACGGGCGTCCCGGCGTCGCCCTGCACCTGGTTCTCGTCGAGCGAGCCGAGGAAGAACGGGTCGATCACGACGCCCGCTCCCTCCTGCTCGACCGAGACACCCGCGTTCACGACCGGGCCCTGGAGCAGGTACTGGTAGACCGTCTCGTCGCCGTCCTCCTGCATCGGCGGCGTGTCAGGCGCGTTCTTGAACGGCGCGACGGGATAGCGGTACGCCGAGACGCGGTTCGTCCCCGTCGCCGTCGTCCCGCTCACGCGCTTCGCGAGCGCCACGACCGTGGCCGAGGCGAGCGCGGGCTTGTCGACGAGGAAGAAGTAGGGGATGCGCTGCTGCTCGGAGCCCTTGCGCAGGACGAGGAAGCCGTAGTTCTCGCCCGGGGTCGCGCCGGCGGCCGCGTTGGCGACCACCGAGAGGTCGACCTCGCCGCCGGGTGCGAGCGCGATCGTCCCCGGGAAGTCGAGGCTCGTGCCGGCGGTGGCGGCCTGGGCGGCGAGCGTGACCGTCCACGTCCCGGAGCCGGAGCCCGCGTCGCTGATCCGGGTCAGGAGCGCCTTGCTCGCCGCGCCGTCGGCGACGTTCAGATCCTCGAACGAGAGGGAGACCGGGTCGCTGAAGACGCCCGGGCTCGCGGCGGCCGGCAGCGCGACGAGCCCGCCGCCCTCGAGCGTCACCGGCGCCTCCGTCGTCCGCGCCGTGTCCTTCCACGCGGGGCCGGCCGTCGAGACGAGCGCCGACTTGACCTGCGCGGGCGTCCAGGTCGGGTGCAGCTGCAGGAGCAGCGCCGCGGCGCCGCTCACGTGCGGGGTCGCCATCGAGGTCCCGTCGAAGACCGCGAAGCCCGAGGTGTTCACGGTCGGGAGCGTCGAGGAGAGGATCTGCCCGCCCGGCGCCGAGACGTCCGGCTTGAGGTCGTGGCCGAAGGCGGTCGGGCCGGAGGAGGAGAAGCTGGTGACGATGCCGCTCCGCCCGGTGTCGATCTCGGCGGGATCGGCGGCGATCTGGATCTGGGTGCGGCCGCCGCTGCCGGCCATGAACGCGCGCAGGCGGTCGCCGTCGAGATTCGAGATCGCCCCGCCCGGGAGCGCGAGCGCGATCGGCAGCGGGTTCGCCTCGCCCTCGCGGTTGTCCGAGATCACGATCCCGACGGCGCCCGCCGCCTTCGCCTGTGCGGCCTTGGTCACGAACGGGCAGAGGCCGCGCTGGACAAGGGCGATCGCGCCGTCGAGCGACTTCGCGGGCAGCGTCCCCTGCTCCGAGGCGAGCGCGCCCGGCGGGCCGCAGAGGTGGCGCTCGACCGCCTTGCCGTCGGTGCCGGTGATCGAGCCGACGTCGACGAGCGTCTGGTTCTGCGACGACCAGATCGGCGGCGTCAGTCCGCCCGGGTCGGGCTGGAACGGGATCGCCTTCAGGTCGGCCGGGGCGCCGGCGGCCTCGACGGTCAGCGGCGGCGCGAAGACGTGCGTGTTGGAGACGGCCGCGACCGCGATCGCGTCCGGCGCGGTCGCGGGCGAGCCGACGGAGCCGTCGCCGAAGTCGTCCCGGTCGTTCCCCGCGGCGATCACGGGGACGACGCCCGCGGCGGCGACGTTCTCGACTGCGGTGACGAGCGCGTCGTTCGCGGGATCCGTCTGCGCCCCGCCGCCCGAGAAGTTGATCACGTCCATCCCGTCCGCGACCGCCGCCTCGAACGCCTCGATGATCTCCGGCGTGTTCGCGACGTGCCCGATCGGCGTCGGCACGGTGAAGACGCGGTAGTTGCCGAGCCACGCCTTCGGCGCGACGCCGGTCAGGCCCGTCACCTGCGGGTGGTCGCCGCCCGCGGGCGCGGTCGTGCCGGCGTCGCCGGCGGCGATCCCGGCCACGTGCGTGCCGTGGAACGAGGAGTCCGGGTCGAGCGGCAGGTGCCCGTTGTGGTCCGACTCGGGGCTCGGGAAGACCTTCGCCACGATCACCTTCGGCGTCGTGAAGCTCGTGTCCCCCTTTGGGAAGCCGGCAGGGTAGGAGAAGCCCTTCGGGTCGAAGAACGCGTTCGTCTGGTCGATCCCGTCGTCGACGACGGCGATCTTCAGCCCGGTGCCGTCGGCGCCCGCCGTCTTCTGGAGCACGTCGGCGCCGATCACGCCCGGCGAGGTGTCGTCGGCGAGCGTGTAGCGGACGTTCGGGTAGACGCGCGCGATCTCGTGCTGGCGGAGGAGCGCGGGCAGCTGCCTGGCCGGGAGCGAGAGCGTGAGCCCGTCGAGCAGGATCCGGAAGCGCTCCTGCACGACGAGGTGCGGGATCGCGGCGCGTAGCTCGCTCACCGCCTGCGCCTGCACGCGCTCGAGCCGCGCCAGGTACTCCTGCGACTGCGTGCTGTGGACGGTGAGCTTGCGGCGGCTGCTCGCGAACAGGCTCCGGCCGAACTCCTGCGCGAGCGGCGGCTGCGCGAGCTCGGCGATCACGCGGACGCGCCCGTTCGCGGGCTGCAGCTGGATCGTGCCGGGCCGCACGCGCGGGCCGTCGCGGCGGACGGGCTGCAGCGTCGCGCCCGCGGGAAGAGCCGCCGCCAGCGCCGCGGCGCAGGCCAGAAGCGGGATCCAGCGGCGCACGCGGCCAGGCTAGCTTAGGATCGTCGCGTGCCCGACTTCGCCGGCAAGCGCGCGCTCGTCATGGGCGTCGCCAACAAGCGCTCGATCGCCTGGGCGATCGCGCAGCAGCTCGCGGCCGGCGGCGCGAAGCTCGCGTTCACCTACCAGGGCGAGCGGATCGAGCAGTCGGTGCGCGACCTCGCGGCGACCGTCGACACGGCGCTCGTCACGGAGTGCGACGTCCGCTCCGACGAGGATCTCGCGCGCGTCTTCGGCGAGGTCGGCGACGCGTTCGGCGGGGAGCTCGACATCCTCGTCCACTCGCTCGCCTTCGCCGCGGCCGAGGATCTCGAGGGCCGCTTCACCGACACGCCGCGCGACCGCTTCTGGATGGCGGTCGACATCTCCGCCTACTCGCTCGTCGCCTGCGCGCGCGCCGCGGAGCCGCTGATGGAGAAGGCCGGCGGCGGCTCGATCGTGACGATGACCTACCTCGGCGGCGAGCGCGCCGTGCCGCACTACAACGTCATGGGCGTCGCGAAGGCGACGCTCGACTCCTGCGTCAAGTACCTCGCCTGGGATCTCGGCCCGAAGAACATCCGCGTCAACGCGGTCTCGGCCGGCCCGGTGCGGACGCTCGCCGCCCGCTCGATCGCAGGCTTCACGACGATGGAGGACATCGTCGAGGAGCGCGCCCCGCTTCGCCGCCACGTCACGGCGGACGACGTGGGCGCTGCAGCCGCGTACCTGCTCGGCGATGCCGCCGCGAACGTCACGGCGACGACGCTGTACGTGGACAGCGGCTACCACTCGATGGGCATGTAGCTACCTCGGCGGCGTCGCCGCCTGTTCAGGCACCATCGTCCCACGATGGAGTCCGACGACGGAGCACGCGACCGCCGGCTGCCCGAGGACGCGGTCGTCGGCGCCGACGAGCGGCCCGACGCCTCCGACGAGCGCCGCCTCGCCGACTTCACCTTCACGCGGCGCGACCTCCGGCTCGTCGGGCTCGCGCTCCTCGTCGGCGCGCTGTCCTCGGGGATCGCGCTCGCGCTGCTCGACCTGATCGGCCTCTTCACGCACCTCGCCTACTACGGCAACGTCGGCTGGACGCTCGTCCCGCCGACGCTGAAGCACCTCGGCGGCTGGGCGATCCTGGTCCCGGTCGCCGGCGGGCTGATCGTCGGCCTGATGGCGCGCTTCGGCTCCGAGCGGATCCGCGGCCACGGGATCCCGGAGGCGATGGAGACGATCCTAATCGGCGGCTCCAAGTCGCAGCCGCGACTCGTGGTGCTGAAGCCGATCTCCAGCGCGATCAGCATCGGCAGCGGTGGCCCGTTCGGCGCCGAGGGCCCGATCATCCTCACGGGCGGCGCGGTCGGGTCGGTCTTCGCGCAGCTCCTCAACCTGAGCGCGAGCGAGCGGCGCGCGCTGCTCGTCGCGGGCTCGTGCGCCGGCATGGCCGCCGTCTTCGGGACGCCGCTCGCCGCTGTGCTCTTCGGCGTCGAGCTGCTCGTGTTCGAGTGGCGGCCGCGCTCGATGGTCCCGATCGCGGCGGCCGTCGCCGTCGCGACGACGCTGCGCACGGTCTACGCGCACCACGGCCTGCTCAAGCCGACGCCGCTCTTTCCCGTGGACGTCCACGTCGGCCTGACCGCGGGCGTCGCCGCGGAGGCGATCGTCGTCGGGCTCGCCTGCGGCGCCCTGGCCTGGGTGCTGACGAGCGCGGTGTACGGCGCCGAGGACGCCTTCAAGCGCCTGCCGCTGCACTGGACGTGGTGGCCTGCGCTGGGCGGGCTCGCGATCGGCGCCGGCGGGCTGATCGACCCGCGCGCGCTCGGCGTCGGCTACGGCTCGATCGCCGAGATGCTCGCCGGCCATCTGACGCTCGGCGCGCTCGCGCTCCTGCTCGTCGTCAAGCTCTCGATCTGGTCTATCGGCCTCGGCTCCGGGACGAGCGGCGGCGTGCTCGCGCCGCAGCTGATGATCGGCGCCGCCGCCGGCGGCGTGCTCGGCCACGGCCTCGGCGGGCCGCCCGCCTTCTGGGCGGTGCTCGGGATGGGTGCGACGCTCGCGGGCGGGATGCGGACGCCGTTCACCGCCATCGTCTTCGCCGCCGAGCTGACGAACGCCGACAACCTGCTCCTGCCGCTGCTGATCGCCTGCACGACGGCGTTCCTCGTCAGCGTGCTCGTCCTCCGCCGCTCGATCCTGACCGAGAAGGTCGCGCGGCGCGGCTTCCACGTCATGCGCGAGTACGGCGTCGACCCGCTGGAGGCAATGTTCGTGCGCGAGGTGATGCAGGTGGCCGACCTCCCCGAGGAGGTGAAGGGCGCGGTCGCGTACCCGGACGAGGTGCTGCGGACGGTCGCGAACCGGATGGCGGCCACACGCACCGAGGTCATGCCGGTCGTCGACCGCTCCGATCCGCGCGTCGCGGTGGGAACCGTGACGGCGTTCGACCTGCTCGCGGCGCGCCGGCGGCGGCTGATGGAGGAGCGCCATCGCGAGCGGCCGCTGCCGCTGCTGCCCTACCTGCGTCAGATCTCGCTCAGCCGGACACGCGTGCGCTGAGCGGTGGAGAATCCGATCGTCATGTCGCACGCAATCGAGCGCCACTTCGCCTAGGACGTCGGCGGCCGCGTGGCGGAGGAGGTGGCTGTATGAGCACGATCGAGGAGAACCGCCTCGCCGAGGCGGTCGAGTGGCGGCGCCACCTGCACGCCAATCCGGAGCTCTCGTTCCACGAGTTCGAGACGGCCGCCTTCGTCGAGGAGAAGCTTCGCTCCTTCGGGCTGGAGACCGAGCGGCCGACGCAGACGAGCGTCGTCGCGAAGCTCCGCAACGGCACCGGCCGGACGATCGCGCTGCGCGCCGACATGGACGCGCTGCCGATCGACGAGGCGAGCGGCGTCGAGTTCCCGTCGTTGCGCCCCGGTGTCATGCACGCGTGCGGGCACGACATGCACACCGCGACGCTGCTCGCCGTCGCGCAGACGCTGGTCGAGCGGCGCGACGAGCTCGCCGGCGAGGTGCGCTTCGTCTTCCAGCACGCCGAGGAGCTGCCTCCGGGCGGAGCGCGGGAGCTCGTCGAGCTCGGCGTCGTCGACGGCTGCGACGCAGTCGTCGGCTGCCACGTCTTCGCCGAGGAGCCCGTGGGGACGGTCGCGGTCCCCGACGGCGCCTTCATGGCGGCAGCCGACCTCTTCGAGCTGACGATCCGCGGCAAGGGCGGTCACGGCGCGATGCCCCACTCCTCGATCGACCCGGTCGTCTGCGCGGCCGAGGTCGTCTCCGCATTCCAGACGATCGTGACGCGCGAGGTCGACCCGACGGTGTCGGCGGTGATCAGCGTCTGCACGCTCGCGACCGACAGCACGCGCGGCAACGTGATCCCCGAGCACGTCCACCTGAGCGGGACGGTGCGGACCTTCGACCAGGCCGTGCGGGAGCAGATCGTCGAGGCGATGGGCCGGATCTCGGAGTCGATCGCCGCGGCGCACCGCTGCCGGGCCGAGTTCGAGTACCAGTGGGGCTACTCGCCGACCGCCAACGACCTCGAGGTCGCGGCGCTCGTGCGGCGGAACGTGCCGGAGGGGCGCCTGCACGAGATCGGCGTGACGATGGGCGGCGAGGACTTCTCGGCGTACGGGTCGGTGGCGCCCGCGTGCTTCTTCGTCGTCGGCGCCGGTGGGCCGGGCGCGTTCCCGCACCACCACCCGCGCTTCGTCGTCGACGAGCGCGCGATGCCGGCCGCGCACGACACGTTCGTCGCCACCGTCCTCGACTTCCTCGGCGCGTAGCGGGAGCCGGCGTCAGCTCGGCCACTCGATCGCGGTGGCGCCCGCGAAGCGGAGATAGGCGTCGACCGCCTCCTGCAGCGCGTCGGCGAAGCCGTCGGCGCGCTGCGGGTCGAAGCCCGGCTCCCACCACGCGTTCAGCACCAGCACCGTCGCCCGCTCCCGGTCGATGCGCGGCTCGAAGCGGCCGACGAGCCGGTCGCCGAAGAGGACCGGCAGCACGTACCAGCCCCAGCGCCGCTTCGCCGGCGGGACGAAAAGCTCCCAGACGTAGTCGAACCCGAACAGCTCGCCGACGAGCTTGCGCTCCCAGACGAGCGGGTCGAACGGGGAGAGGAACGCGACCGCGGGCGCCGGCTCCGGCGGCGACTCGAGCAGCGGCAGCTCCTCCGCGAGGACGAAGCGCGTCCCCTTCACGCCCTCGATCCGAACCGGGAGGATCGCGCCCTCCTCGACGAGCGACTCGTGGAGCGCGCGCCGGCCCGGCGACTCCGGCCAGCGCTCGTCCGGCCTCGCGGCGCCGAGGCCGCTGTAGACGTCGTTGCCGCTCGACGCGCTGAGCAGGCCGTGCGCGCGGTGGCGCGAGAGCATCCGGTGGCGGAGCTGCTCCACGGGCGGGATCTCGCGGGCGAGCACCTCCGCGGGCACCAGCCGCTCGGCCAGGTCGTAGTAGCGGCGGCTCCCCTCGCGGCGCGCCAGCCCGAGGACGCCCGTGACGTTCAGCGCCTCGAGCACCTCGCGGACGGTGTTCGTCGGCGTCCCGAACCAGTCGGACACCGTCCGCCGGTCGACCTCGAAGTCCGCCGCCGACAGCGGCCCGTCGGCCCGGATCCGCTCCAGCACGCGCGCGGCGACGTCCGGGTGCTCCTGCAGCAGGCGCCGCGGCCGCCGCGAGAGCGTGTGCCGGAACCACGGCAGGTCCTCCGTCGGAACGAAGGAGATCCCCTTGTTGTACGCCTCGAAGAGCTCGCGCCTCGCGTAGAGATCCTCCGTCCACCCCGGCTCGTAGCCGGCGACGCGCGCGTGGAGGACGAGGTCGTGGCTGCGCCCGGCGACGTCGATCGGGTCGTACTGGAGCGAGCCGAAGCGGCGGACGACCTCCAGCACGCCGCCCGCCGACCGCGGCGGCGC
>DASZYW010000235.1:0-5410 GCA_035545195.1 Gaiellaceae bacterium | reverse complement strand
GGCAGACGATCGTCGTGCCCGGCAAGCTCGTCAACTTCGTCGTCTAGTCCTCCACGAAGCCGCGAGCTTCTCGTGACGGTTCGCCCGTCACGCTCGAGAGGTGGACTTTCCGCTCCCCTCGGTGTCGGTGCGCAGGCTGCTGGCCGTGGCGCTTGGGCTCGCGGCCGTGCTCGTGATCGGCGCCCGACATTTCGGCGGGAGCGGGCACGCAGGTCCCGTCGTCGCGCCGGTGCGCGTCGCGAAGGCCTCGGCGCCCGCGGTCCAGAAGCTCGTGGTCGACGTCGCCGGCGCGGTCGCGCGGCCCGGCCTCTACCACCTGGGCAAGGGGACGAGGATCGCCGACGCCGTCGCCGCAGCCGGCGGCGCGACCTCCAAGGCGGAGCTCGACTACGTGAATCTCGCGGCCCCGCTCGCCGACGGCGAGCAGGTGGTCGTCCCAGCGCGCGGCGCAACGGGCGCACCGGCGGAAACCCCTCCCGCCGCCGGATCGTCGCCCACCGCGCCGCTCGACCTCAACTCGGCGTCCGCCGAGCAACTCGACGCGCTTCCAGGGATCGGCCCGGCGACGGCGCAGAAGATCGTCGACTACCGCACCGCGCACGGCCCCTTCCACTCCGTCGAGGAGCTCGACGCGGTTCCCGGGATCGGCGCCGGCCGGATCGCTCAGCTGAAGGGGCTCGTCATCCCCTGACGCTGCGCCGCCCTCACCAGCTGGCGCTCGCGCTCTGCCTCGGGCTCGCGGCCGCGAACGCGACGCGGATCGCCGCGCTCCCGGCCGCACTCGTCGCAGCGGCGCTCTCGGCGGTCGCCCTCGCCGCCGGGGAGCCGCGCGCGCGGCTGCTCGCCGTCCTGCTCGCGCTCGCCGTCGCCGGCTGGTCGTGGGGGAGCTGGCGGCTGGAACGGATCGACCGCAGCGCGCTCGCGCCTCTGATCGGAACGGCGGAGCGGGCGGTCGTCGAGGTCGAGGAGCCGCCGCGGAGCGGCTCCTTCGACTTCCGCATGAAGGCGCTCGTCGTGCGCTGGGGGCCGGAGCTGCGTCCCCACGAACCGGTGCTGCTCGAGCTGCCGCTCGGCCGCGCACCGCCGCAGGGCGCCCGGCTCTCGCTGCTCGGCCGGCTCGTCGAGCCGCGCGGGCCCTCGAACGGCTTCGACGAGAGAACCTGGCTCCGCCGCCACGGAGTCCATGCGGTGCTGCGCGCCGACGAGTGGCACGTCGTCGGGCGCCGCGCAGGGCTCGGCGGCGTCGCCGACCGGCTGCACGCCTGGCTGGCGCGCGACGCGGTGCCCGGCCTGGCGGGAGAGCGGCGCGCGGTCCTCGAAGGCGTCGTCCTCGGCGAGGACCAGGGGCTCTCCGACTCGCTCAAGCAGGACTTCCGCGCGAGCGGGCTCTACCACCTGCTCGCGGTCAGCGGCGGCAACGTGATCGTCGTCGCCGGCGGCGCGATCGCGCTGTGCCTCCTGCTCGGCGTCTCGCGCGTCGCCGCGGAGCTCGCCGCGCTCGCCGCGATCGGCGGCTACGTGCTCGCTGTCGGCCCCCAGCCCTCCGTGCTCCGAGCAGGCATCGCGGGCGCGCTCGGCTCGCTCGCCTGGCTGAGCGGGCGGCAGCGGGACGCCGTCCACGCGCTCCTCGTCGCGGCGATCGCCCTGCTCGCGTGGAGCCCGTACAACGCGCTCGACCCCGGCTTCCAGCTCTCGTTCGCCGCGGTGGTCGCGATCTTCGCGCTCGCGCCCCGGATCGCGCGCTGGCTGGAGGGCTACCCGGTGCCGGCGCGGGGAACCGTCGCGATCTCCGCCGCGTGCGGGCTCGCGACCGCGCCGATCTCGTGGTTCCAGTTCCACCAGATCCCGCTGCTCACCGTCCCCGCCAACGCGGCCGCGGCGCCGGCGATGCTCCTGATCCTCGAGCTGGCGCTGGTCTGCGCCCTGCTCTCGCCCGTCGCCGCCCCGCTCTCGTCCGCACTCGCGTGGCTGAACGGCTGGTGCGCGTGGTACCTCGCCGCGTGCGCCAGGGTCTTCGGCGGGCTGCCGGGTGCGCAGATCCGCTCCCCGCTCGCGGCGGCGGCGCTCGGCCTGGGCGCCCTCGGGGTCGCCGCCTATGCTTGGCGGCGTGGCCGAGAAGCCGCTCGATCCGGTCTATCTGATCACCGGCAGCGACAAGCCGAAGATCGCCCGGGCGCTGCAGCGCCTGCGGGAGCGGATCGGTGAGGATGCGATCGAGCACCTCAGCGCCGTGGCCGCGAGCGGAGCGGACGCGGTCGCCTCCTGCAACTCCATGGGCCTCTTCGGCGGCGATCTCCGGCTGGTGATCGTCGACGAGGTCGAGCGCTGGAAGGCGGCCGACGTCAAGGACGTCGCGGAGTACCTCGCCGCGCCTGCGCCGACGACAGTGCTGGCGCTGCTCGCAGAGGAGGTCAAGGCGGACTCCGCGCTCGCGAAAGCGGTCGCCAAGGCCGGTCAGGTGCTCACGTACGAGGTGGCGAAGCGCCGCGTCCCGGAGTGGGTCGCGGAGCAGTTCGCGCGCCTCGGCGTCAGCGCGGACGCGGACGCGTGCCGGGCGCTGGTCGAGGCCGTCGGCGACGACCTCGACGATCTCGGCTCCGAGATCGACAAGCTCGCGACCTGGGCCGGCAAGGAGACCGTGACCGTCGCCGCGGTGGAGCAGCTCGCCGTGGGGCGCGCCGAGACGCCGATCTTCTCCGTCACCGACGCCTGGGGCCGCCGCGACTCCGGTGCGGTGCTCGCGTCGACCGAGTCGCTGCTCGACCGCAGCCAGCGCCCGCGCTCCGGCGAGCTGCTGCGACTGGTCGCGTCGCTCGTCTCGCACGTCCGGCGTGTCCGCTCCCTCGCCCGTCTCGCCGACCAGGGCGTGAGCGCGAAGGAGGCGGCGGGCCGGCTGAAGATGCACCCGTTCGCGGCCGAGAAGGCGGCGAGGCAGGCTCAGAACTTCTCCCCGGACGAGCTGGCGCAGGCGGTCGTGAGGCTCGCCGAGGTCGACGCGGCCGCGAAGGGCGGCTCTCGTCTGCCTGCGGATCTCGTCGTCGAGCGGGCGCTCGTCGAGATCACGCGCCGCGACTGAGCGGCGACCCTAGGACTTGTCGCCGGCGAGCAGCCGGGCGGCCTGCGACTTGCGCCGCGCGACCGTGTTCTTGTGGAGCGAGCCGCGGGTCGCGGCCCTGTCCAACCAGCTGACGAGCGCCTTGTGGGTCTCCTCGGCCGCTGCGGTGTCGCCACCGTCTGCAGCCTCCTTGAGCCGGCGCATGAGCGTCTTCGCGGTCGAGCGCCAGCGGAGGTTCTCCTGCCGCTGCCGCGCCGCCTGGCGGACGCGCTTCTCCTGTTGCTTGATGTTCGGCATCTCGTAGAAACGCCCGCTCCATGCGGGCCGGCGGATGGTAGCAGCGTCGCTCCCTATGCTGCCCGCGTGGACGACGAGCGCGAGCGGCGGCGACTGGAGCGCGACCGGCGCCGTCGCGAACAGGGCAAGCCGACGTACTTCGAGAGCGCCGCCTCGGCCGACTGGCCAGTCCTCCAGGACCCGGCCGAGCAGCCGACGATGATCCTGCGGCCGCGACGCGACGCCGCCGAGCTCGCCGAGCTCGAGGCCGCCCAGCTCGACCGCGAGGGCGACGCGGTGCAGACGGAGTCGGCGCCCGCCGCGCCGCCGGACGAGCGGCGTCCGAGCCTCGCACGCTCCGGAGTCGTCTTCTCCCTCGCGACCGGCCTCTCGCGCGTGCTCGGGCTGGCGCGCGAGATCTTCGCCCGCACGCTCTTCGGCGTCAGCGGCCCGATCAACGCCTTCGAGATCGCGTTCCTCGTCCCGAACACCATTCGCGCGCTCGTCGCCGACGCGGCGCTCTCCTCGGCGTTCGTCCCGGTCTTCAGCGACCTGCTGGAGAAGGGCGAGCGCAAGCGCGCCTGGCGGGTGGCGAGCTCGGTCTTCTGGCTGATGCTGCTCGCGCTGGGCGGGCTGACCGCGCTCTTCGTGCTCATCTCGCCCTGGGTGATGGAGGCGTTCGGCTACGGGCCGCACGCCTACGACGGCATCGCCGGCGGGCTCGCGCGCGTCCTCTTCCCGATCGTGCTCGTGCTCGGGTTGACCGGGATCGTCGTCGGGATCCTCAACAGCTACGACCACTTCACCGTGCCGGCGCTGAGCCCGGTCGCGTGGAACCTCGTGATCATCCTCGGGCTCGCGCTCGGGATCCCTGCGACGCACTCGCTGAACTCGCGGCTCTACATCTACGCGGCCGCGATCCTCGTGGCGACGGTCGTGCAGTTCCTGCTGCCGCTGCCGTGGCTGCGCGGCCGCGACGACCGGCTGCGGATGGTGATCGACCTGCGCGACCCGGCGGTGAAGAGGACGTTCGCGCTGATGGTGCCGGTGACGATCGGGCTCGGGCTGATCAACATCAACGCGTTCATCGACCAGATCTTCGCCACGCGCCTGCTCGACCGGAACCTCGCCCCGGCGTCGATCGTCTCCGCGTTCCGGCTGTACATGCTGCCGCAGGGCATGTTCTCGGTCGCGGTGGCGACGGTGCTCTTCCCGTCGCTCTCCCGCTTCGCGTCGCGGCAGGACTGGGACAGCTTCCGCGGCACCGTCGCGCAGGGCCTGCGGCTGATCTCGTTCCTGCTCGTGCCCGCAAGCGCCGCCGCGGCCGTGCTGTCGGTGCCGATCGTCCGCCTGCTCTACCAGCACGGCGAGTTCCACGCGCAGCAGACGCCGGTGGTCGCACACTGCCTGGCCGCGTTCGCGCTCGGCCTGACGTTCAACGGGACGATGCTGATGCTGAACCGCGCGTTCTTCTCGTTGCAGTCGCCCTGGATCCCGAGCTGGGTCGCGGCCGGGAACCTCGCCCTCAACGCCGTGCTCGACGCGATCTTCTACCGGTTCGGGATCTGGGGCATCCCGCTCTCGACCTCGCTCGTCAACATCGCCGGCACCGCTGCGCTGCTCGTGCTGCTGCGCCGCCGGATGGGGAGGCTCGAGGTCGGCGACACGGCGCAGAGCTTCGTCCTGGTCGCGATCGCGTCGGCGGTTCTCGCCGCTGTCTCCTGGTGGGGCTGGCATCTCGTCGACCACGCGCTCGGCCGCTCGCTCCTCGCACAGGCCGTCTCGCTCGCGGTCGGCCTCGGTCTCGGCGGCGGGGCGTTCCTCGTGTCGTGCCGGTTGCTCGGCGTGCGCGAGCTCGACGCGCTCTCGCGTCTGCGTCGTCGCGCGTGACAGACTCCCGCAGACCCCCGAGCGAGGAGGAGCGATGTCGGTGATCATGACGCTGTGGGCGCAGGGCGACCCCGAGGCCGTCGAGCGCTACGCGAGCGAGAACAAGGAGGCGATGCGCTCGATCGTCGACCACGCCGTCGAGCACGGCCTGATCGCGCACCGCTTCTACGGCCAGCCGGGCCAGATCCT
>DASZYW010000234.1:0-4647 GCA_035545195.1 Gaiellaceae bacterium | reverse complement strand
GTAGTTCCACGCGCCTCCGTCGAAGCTCGCGTCGAAGCGGACGTCGCCGAGCGCGTCGAACTCGGTGATCCACGGCTGCGTGCCCCAGCCGACGACCACGTTGTCGCCGGGGCGCACCTGGGCGTTCCCCATCGCGGCCACGCCGAGCGGCGTCGGGTGCGGGTACTCCTGCAGCAGCGTCGCGATGCGGTTGCGCTCGTCCACCCCGATCCGGATCGCGCGCGCCTGGTGGCTCAGGTCGCCCGAGCCGTCGTCGAAGAGGGTGATCGTTCCGTCCGAGTGCGCCCGCGCGTCGTGCTGGTACTCGAAGAGGACGCCGGGGCCGAGCTGGAAGTCGCTCGACCTGCTGCCCAGACGCCAGATCACCTCGCCGCTTCTGCGGTCGAGCTTGTAGATGCCCCAGGTGTTGCGGGACGAGATCAGGAAGTTCCCGTCGGGCATGACGTCGACCGAGTTGATGTGGAAGTAGTCGAACGGCGTCAGGATCGGCGAGTAGGTGTCGGCCAGCGAGACGTGGTCGAGGCTGTGCCACTCGAGCAGCACCTTCCCGGTCGCGATGTCGACCTCCTGGAAGATCGAGTCGAGCGTGGGGTGCGCCGCAGGGCCGCCGATCGACGTCAGGTCGACCGTGACCTCGTTGTAGACGGTGATCAGCGCCGTCCCCTGCGGGGTGATCAGGAACTCGTGCACGTCGGCGTGCAGGCCGTTCCCGGCCTGCACCTCGGCGATCTGCTTGTAGCTCGTGTCGAGGATCCGGCCGACGCCCTGGCCGGTCCCGATCTTGGAGATCGTGCCCTCCCACCAGGTGAGCACGGGCTTGCCCTTGTAGATCTGCCGGCGGAAGTCGATCGCGACGTTCTTCGTGCGCCGGAACCACACCGCCTGCCCGTGGTCGTCGAAGATCATCGGCCCGCGCTGGCCCGGCCCGGTCAGCGTCGTCGCGAACAGGTAGCCCGGGCTCGGGGCGTTCAGCGTCTTGACGGTGAGCGTCGGGATCTGGAGCGACGGCTCGGAGACGAAGCGCGCGAAGCCGGCGCCCGTCGAGACGTCGCCGCGGCGCGGCCAGGCCGCCTGCGGAAGCGCGAGGGCTGCGACGGCGCCGGCCGAGGCGGCCAGGAACTCCCTCCGGGTCTTCCGCACCGGCGCCATGGTGCCGACGGCGCCGGATTGGCGCAAGTCAGTGGTTTCACCGATGCCGGGTCCCCGCAGGTCGGCGAGTTTCCCGACCGTGGCACAGCGCTTCGCCGTCATCGGGCAGGAACCCGGGCCGCGCACGCAGCTCGCGCTCGGCGAACTCTCGGCGTCGCTCGAGGCCGCCGGCTGGGAAGCCGGGGCAGCCGACGACGCCGCGCTCGTCCTGCACGTGATCGACCCCGAGGCGCCGGTCTCCTACCGCCGCCGCTCGCGTGCGACCTACGTCGCGGCGGTCTGCGAGTCGGAGGACGAGCCGACGCTCGCGGGCACCTACCCGCTGCTCGTGCGGTCGCTCTCGAACATCGTGCTCTGCGCCGGGCCCGGCGCTGTGTGGTTCACGACGATGGAGCGCGGCTTCTACCGCGTCGCCGAGGATCTCGCCTCGCATCTCCTGCCGCTCGCCGGCGCGCGGCTCGTGATTGACAACGAGTTCCGCACCGACCTCGAGCCCGAGCTGTGGGACGGCGACGAGCGGACGGCCGAGATCGCCGGCGCCGGCCGCGCGATCGACGCGCTCGGGCTCCTGCCCGCCCCGTTCCCGATCGAGGACCTGCTCGACGAGCGCGACCTGCGCCACGTGCGGCTGCTCTACAACATCGGCGGCCTTTCGTACGGGAACCTCTCCGCCCGCAAGGACGAGCGCCGGTTCTGGATGAGCGCGAGCGGCGTCGACAAGGCGAAGCTCGAGCAGCCGGGCCGCGACATCCTGCTCGTCAGCGACTACGACGCCGACCGGGGCGTGATCGTCCTGAGCGTGCCGCCGGTGGTCGAGCCGAAGCGGGTCTCGGTCGACGCGATCGAGCACTGGAAGATCTACCGCGACCATCCCGACATCGGCGCGATCCTCCACATCCACGCCTGGGTCGACGGCGTCGTCGCGACCGAGGTGAACTATCCGTGCGGCACCGAGGAGCTGGCGCAGAACGTCGCCGACCTGCTCGCCGCGGAGCCCGATCCCGCGCACGCGATCGTCGGCCTGCGCAACCACGGCATCACCGCCACCGGCGCAGGCCTCGAGGAGATCCTCGACCGCATCGCGCCGAGGCTCCTGCTGCAAGTGCCGATGACCTAGCCGGCGGCTTTGACGCCGTCCGGAGGAGTCTCTACTCTTTGGTCGAACACACGTTCGGCAACCCGTTCCCGACCCCGGAGACGACTCAATGGAGACCACGGCTGAGCTGACCGGCCGCCAGCGCGAGATCTGGAGCTACCTCGTCGACTACGTCGACCGGCACGGCTATCCGCCGACCGTCCGCGAGATCGGCGAGGCGGTCGGATTGGCGTCGCCGTCCACCGTCCACGCTCACCTCGCCAACCTCGAGCGCGCCGGCCTGCTCCGGCGCGACCCAACGAAGCCGCGCGCCCTCGAGCTCGTCGGACGGGAGAAGACCGTCCCCGAGCCCGCCGAACTGCCCAAGCTGCCGCTGCTCGGCCAGATCGCCGCCGGCGGCCCGCTCCTCGCGGAGCAGAACGTCGAGGACGAGATCGCCGTCCCGGAGACGCTGCGCGGCGACTTCCTCCTCCGCGTCAAGGGCGACTCGATGATCGAGGCGGGGATCCTCGAAGGCGACGTCGTCGTCGTGCGCCGCGCACAGGACGCGCGCGACGGGGAGATCGTGGTCGCGCTCGCGGGCGACGACGAGACCGCCGACGAGGCGACCGTCAAGACCTTCTACCGCGAGAACGGCCGCATCCGCCTCCAGCCCGAGAACGCCGCGCTCGAGCCGATCTACGCGAGCCACGTGCAGATCCTGGGCAAGGTGGTCGGCGTCTTCCGGGAGCTGGGATAGGCGCGATGAGCGGCGTCGCCTCCTTCAACCGGACGCTCGAGCAGGAGCTGTTCGCGCTGCTGCGCGGCGTCTCGCTCGAGTGCCCGGTGTGCGGTGAGTTCGTGCTCCACGACGGGGCTGCCGTACGTTGTCCCGAATGCGAGATGGTCCTGCACGGCCGAGCCGACGCTGTCCAGGCGGCCGACTCCGCCCGGCTCAACGCGGGCTGAGCGGAATCCGCGGCATCGCCCTGCTGCTGGTCGCGGTCGCGGCGCTCGCCGCGGCCGCCCGGGCGGGCGCCGCGCCGCTGACCGTCGCGGCCTACTACTACCCGTGGTACGCGCCGGACCACGAGCGCTGGGGCGCCGGCTACGTCCGCTCGCAGCTCCTGCCGCCCGAGGCGCCGCTGCTCGGCGAGTACGACAGCCGCGACCCGGCGGTGATCGCGCAGCACTTCGCCTGGGCGCACGAGTACGGGATCGGCGTCTTCCTCTGCAGCTGGGACGGGCCGGGCAGCTACAGCGACGGCACGATCCGCGACTGGCTCCTACCCTCGCCCGACCGCGGCTCGACGCAGATCGGCCTCTTCTACGAGTCGCTGGGACGCTTCCCGATCGGCGCCGACGCGCGCATCCACCTCGACGCCGCCGGCGAGCAGACGATGGTCGACGACTTCGACTACCTCGCCCGCACCTACTTCGGCACGCCGGGGCTCTACGAGATCGACGGCCGGCCCGTGATCGTGATCTACGCCTCCCGGATCTACGAGGGCCTGTTCGCCGACGCGATCCGCCAGATCCGCGCCCACCTCGAGGCGGCCTACGGCGTCGACCCCTATCTCGTCGGCGACGAGGTCGACTGGGACGACCCGCCCGATCCCGACCGGATCGGGCTCTTCGACGCGATCACCGGCTACACGCTCTACAGCCGGACGCAGCCGGCGAGCTGGAGCGCCGCCGAGTTCCTCCAGCGCGTCTCGCAGCGGGTCGAGCTGTTCCGCCGCGTCGCCGCCGCCGAGGGCGTCGCGTTCGTCCCCGGCGCCCTGACCGGCTACGACGACCGCGGCGAGCGACTCGCAGAGGACCACCACGTCCTGCCGCGCACGGTCGGCTCGGAGTCGATGCTCCAGGAGACGCTCGCGCTGGCCGCGCCGCTCGTCGACCCGCGCCTCGGCCTGCTCGCCGTCACCTCGTTCAACGAGTGGAACGAGGACACCCAGCTGGAGCCGACCGCGGCCGCCGACCCGACGAGCGGCCCGGCGGCTCTCACCGAGGGGTATCCGTTCGCCGCCTACGGCACGACGCCGCTCGAGGAGCTCGCGTCGTTCGCCGCGCTGGAGGAGGGTCTGCCACTCGCCGTCCGCTCGGCCGCGGCCCAGGCGCGCTGAGCCGGCCGGGGCTACCATTCGCGGCGCAGGCCGGGTGACCGCGGCGGCCGCGAGGCCGTCGAGGAAAGTCCGGACACCGCAGGGCAGGACGCTCCCAACAGGGAGGCGGCGAAAGCCGACGGAAAGTGGCACAGAAAACAGACCGCCGGCTGCGCATCTCCGGAGACGCAGCCGGTAAGGGTGAAACGGTGGGGTAAGAGCCCACCAGCGGCCCTGGCGACAGGGCCGGCTCGCCAAACCCCGTCCGGTGCAAGGCGAACAGGCTCCGCCGACGCGGCCCGCCGAGGAGCCGGGTAG
>DASZYW010000233.1:0-2349 GCA_035545195.1 Gaiellaceae bacterium | reverse complement strand
GCCGCCGAGCGTGGCGCGGCCGCCGTCGACCCGCAGCGGGATCGTCCAGCGCGCGCTCGTGGCTCCGGCGCGCAGCCGCGAGACGCGCCCGTCGTGCCAGGTCGCCGACCGCCCCGGCCGGAGTCGCCAGCCTCCCGCCGTCCCTCGCGCGACGAGCCCCGTGGCGGCCGCGGTCGGCGACGCGCCGTCCACCGCGACACCGGCAGGGCCGACGCGCAGGAACGGCTCGCCGAGATAGCCGAGCACGACGACGGTGTGCCCGGGACGCACGGTGAGGTGCACGCCGAGGTCGCTGCGGTAGATCTGCGCCGTGAAGGCCGGCGAGGCCGGGCTCGTCACCGTCGCCGCGTAGCCGACCGCCACGGTCCCGGTTCGCAGGTGGGCGCTCGCGACCCCGGGCGCGAGGAGCGCGCCCAGCCAGGCGGCGCCGGCGGCGGCGGCGATCCGGCTCGCGCGCATGGGCGCACGATGTCAGATCGTCTTGAACTGCTCGAACGGCTGGCGGCAGCTCTCGCAGTAGCGCAGGCTGCGGCACGGCGTCGGGCCGAAGATGTTCTCCAGCTTCGTCTCGGTGGAGCCGCAGTACGGGCACCGGTGCACCTGCGACCGGAGCTGGACGAGGCGGGGCGCCGGCGGCGCGAACCCGGCCTCGCGCAGCTTCTCGCGGCCGGCGGCCGTGATCTTGTCGGTGCCCCAGGAGTCGTCCGAGATCACGCGCACCTGTGGCTCGGCGCCGAGCTCGCGCACCTTCTCCTCCATGGCGCGCTTCATCGTCTCGAGCGCGGGGCAGCCGAGGAACGTCGGCGTGAACTCCACGTCGACCCGTCCGTCGTGGACGTCGACCGAACGGATGACTCCGAGCTCGACGAGCGAGACGACCGGGATCTCGGGATCCGGGATCTCGTCGAAGGCCGCCCAGACGGCCTGCTCGTCGACTACCACTGCGCCCCGGCCGGCGCGGAGCGGCGCACCATCGTCATCTCGTCCCAGAGCTCCGCCAGCTCGTCCGTGTGGGAGCCGCGCTCGATCGCGTCCACCTCGGGCAGGCCGACGCGCGCGACGAGCTCGGGGCGCAGCTCCGGCGGCAAGACGCCGAGCGCGTACGGCCAGAGATCCATCAGCGCCTTCTTGAAGCGCTGCTCGTCCCGGAGCCGCGCGTGCCACATCTCGGCGTGCATGCGGTGGTACGCCTCCTCGCGGTCGATCTTCGCCGCGAGCCCGCCGGCGTCGGGGTCGTCCTTGAGCGCGGCGATGCGGATCTCGTCCGCGGTCTCGTAGAGCCAGCGCCGCGCGATCGTGTGCGCCCAGTCGAGCAGGCGCAGCTCGACGAGCGGGGCGCAGCGGTACTCGTCGAGGGAGCGGTCGAAGGCGAGCGCGTCCGCGTCGCCGCCCTCGCCCACGATCAGCTCGTACACGGCGCGCGCGTGGCCGATCTCGTTCTGCGCGATCGACGAGAACGCGACGTCCTCCTCGAGCAGGGGCGCGATCCCCGTCCACTCGGACTCGCGCCAGCCGAGAATCAGCTCGTCGTCGGCCAGCTCAAGCAGTGCCTGCTCGTTCACGAGCCTCCTTCAGCCGAGCCTTGATCGAGTAGCCGTCGACGCGCCGGTACTTGAGGTCGAACTCGTCCGCCCAGTCCTCGACGTCGCGGATCGCCTCGCGCGGCACGAGCCAGAGCGCGACCGACTCGCCGCGGCGGCCGTACTGCTCGCGCGCCCACGCCTCGGCGAAGTCCGCGTCCGGCGCGACGACCGAGCCGGCGTGCTCGAACGGCTGCCCCTTCCGCTCGCGCCGGAAGACCTCCCAGACCGGGTCGCTCATGCGGCGGCGAGAACGGCGTCGCGCACCCACTGCTCCTGGTCGAGGAAGCGCTTGCGGAACGCGAGCCGCTCCTCGGTCTTCGGGCCGTGGCCGGTGACGACGTGCTTCAGCTCGTCCCAGTCCGGCTCGGTGTACTCCCAGACGCCGTCGTCGCGGCGCTTCAGCTTCGGGTCGGGGATGGTCAGCCCGAGCTCGCGGATCTGCGGCACGTAGCCCTCGAGGAACTGCTGGCGCGCCTCCTCGTTGCCCTGCGACTTGATCCGCCAGACGAACATCGGATCCTCCGCTGCCGCGATCGGGTTGCCGTGGAACTGCATCAGCGGCGGCCACCAGCGGTTCAGCGCCTCCTGCACGAGCTCGAACTGCGCGGGCGTGCCGGTGACCATCGCGAGGATCACGTCGCGGCCGTGGAGGATGTGGAACGACTCCTCCCAGCAGATCTTCTTCATGATCCGCGCGTACGGCGCGTACGAGCACTTGAGCAGCGCCTTCTGGCTGATGATCGCGGCCGCGTCGACGAGCCAGGCG
>DASZYW010000232.1:0-3425 GCA_035545195.1 Gaiellaceae bacterium | reverse complement strand
ACGAAGACCTCGTGCTGGGTCTCGGTGGGCGTGAAGGCGCGGAAGTCGTGCTCGCCCGGGAGAGCGGCCGCGGCGGTTGCGAGGGCGTCCTCGTCGAGCGGGCGCGGCACCCACCAGCTGCGGCGCGTCTCGAACGGCGAGGGGGTGGCGCGGGTGAAGAGGCGGTAGCGGTACGAGCGCGAGCGGGCCGAGAAGCGCGCGTGGAAGTCCGGCGCGCCCTCGCGCGCAGCCGCGACGGTGATCTCGTCCGGGAGCCTCGGGTTGAGCGCCTGGGCCGCGCGGTCGGCCGGCGGGCCGCCCTCGACGTCGACCGAGGCGACCTGTCCGAGCGCGTGGACGCCGGCGTCGGTCCGGCCCGCGACGGCGAGATCCTCCACGGAGGCGAACGTCTCCGCCAGCGCCGCCCGCAGCGCCGCCTCGACGGTCGGGAGGCCCGGCTGGGCCGCCCAGCCGTGGAACGGCGTGCCGTCGTACTCGATCGTCAGGATCAGCCGCACGTCAGGTGTTCCTGACAGTGCTTGTCAGGACTTCCTTATGCTCTAATAATTTGCAGACTGATTGATACACTCTAACTGATGTCCGACCAGCACACCTTCCTGCTGCAGCGCGTCCAGCCGGCGATGGTCGGGCTGATCGACGGGTCGCTCTCCACGCTCGCCCCGATCTTCGCAGTCGCGCTCGCCTCGCACGACACCCGCTACGCCTTCATCGCCGGCCTCGCCACGTCGCTCGGCGCCGCGATCAGCATGGCCTTCTCGGAGGCGCTCTCCGACACCGGCGAGCTGACCGGCCGCGGCAGCCCCGTGGCGCGCGGCGCGATCACCGGCGGCGGCACGTTCGTCGGCGGGATCCTCCACTCCCTGCCGTTCCTGATCCCGCACTACTCCGTCGCGCTCTCCTTCGCCGTCGCCGTCGTCGGCTTCGAGCTGCTCGCCCTCGCCTACTTCCGCTGGCGCTTCTTCCAGGACACGTTCGTGCGCGCTCTCGCCATCGTCACCTTCGCCGGCATGGCGATCGCCGGCATCAGCGCCGGACTCGGGTCGCTGCTCGGAACGCCGGGCGGCTAGCCCAGCTCGCCGGTGCTACGCACCGGCTCGCTCATCAAGGTGCTGCGCACGCGGGAGAGCGCGGTCTCCCGCGTGCTCCGCGCTGTCAGGGCTTGTTCGTTCGCGGTTCGAGCCTGACGGGAGTCGCGCCGGACGTGCGCCTGCGGCGCAGATCCGGCTGCTGGTTCGCCTGCGACGGATGCCGCGCTTGCAGCGCGAGCGATCCGCCTCCGGCTGACCGAATTCTGGAAGAGATCGGTCTAAGCGTCGGCGTAACGGGAGCCGCAGGCGACGTTACGACGACGCGACCCAGCCGGCGGGCACGCCCGCAGGGCCTGCACGCCGGCGACGACAGAACCGACTGGCCTGCAACGGGCCGAAAGACAAGCCCTACGGCACGGAGCGCGCCGGAACCGTGCTTCCGGCGCGCGGAGTTCCGCCTAGCGCGAGCGGGTGCGCAGCACCCGCGAGCGAGCTAGCGCCGCGCGCCCGAAGGGTCGAAGTCGACCAATTCGAGGTAGACCATCTCGGCCGCGTCGCCCGCCCGGGCGCCCAGCTTGACGATCCGCGAGTAGCCGCCGGGGCGGTCAGCCATGCGGGGGCCGACGTCGGCGAAGAGCTTGTGCACGACCTCCTGCGACCGCAGCACCGCGAGCGCCTGGCGGCGTGCATGGAGGTCCCCGCGGCGGCCGAGCGTGATCATCTGCTCGGCGAACGGCTTCACCGCCTTCGCCTTCGCCTCGGTCGTCCGGATCCGCCCGTGCTCGATCAGCGAGCACGCGAGGTTCGCGTACAGCGCCTTCCGATGCGACGAGTCGCGGCCGAGCTTCTTACCGGTCTTGGCGTGCCGCACGGCGTTACTCCGCGGAGGCTCCGTTGTCGCCGCGCAGCGCGAGACCATGCTGCGCGAGCGTCTCGCGCACTTCCTCGATCGACTTCTTGCCGAAGTTCGGAATCGCGGCCAGCTCGTTCTCGGTCTTCATCACGAGGTCGCCGATCGTCTCGATGCCGACGCGCTTGAGGCAGTTGTACGAGCGGACGCCGAGCTCCAGCTCTTCGATCGGGAAGTTCTCCATCCCGTGCGCGAGCGCGGCCTCGGGGCCTGCGCCGCCGCCGTCGACGGTCGCCGTCTCGCCGAAGCCCTCGATCTTCTCGATGTCGGTGAAGATCGCGAGCTGGCGGATCAGGATCTCCGCCGCCTCGCCGAGCGCGTCCTTCGGGTCGACCGAGCCGTCGGTCGTGATGTCGAGCGTGAGCTTGTCGTAGTCGGTGCGCTGGCCGACACGGGCGGACTCCACCTGGTAGGCGACGCGCCGGACCGGCGAGAAGATCGAGTCCATCGGGATGACGCCGATCGTGTGCTGCGTGCCGCGGTTCATCTCCGCCGGCGCGTAGCCGCGACCGCGGCCGATCGTGAGCGTCACCTCGAGCCTGCCCTTGTCGGACAGGTTCGCGATCTCGAGATTCGGGTTGAGGATCTCCAGCTCGGCGGGCGCCTCGATGTCGGCGGCCGTCACCGCGCCGGGGCCCTTCTTCGCGATGTGCACCTCGACCTCGGGCGACTCGCCGTGCAGGCGGCAGACGAGGTTCTTGAGGTTGAGGATGATGTCGGTCACGTCCTCGCGGACGCCCGGCAGGGTGGTGAACTCGTGCGCGGTGCCCTCGACCTTGACCGAGGTGACCGCGGCGCCCTCGAGCGACGAGAGCAGCACGCGGCGCAGCGAGTTGCCGAAGGTGTGACCGAAACCGCGGTCGAGCGGCTCGATGGCGAAGACCCCGCGATGCTCGCCCACCTCCTCGTGGACGATCTTCGGGACCTGGAAGCTGATTTCACGTGTGGCCAAGTGACGTTCCCTCTTTCCGTTACTTCGAGTAGAGCTCGACGATCAGCGACTCCTGGACCGGCGTGTCGATCTCGGCGCGCTCCGGCTGCTTCAGCACCTTGCCGGTGAGCCCGTCGTGATCTGCCTGGAGCCAGGGGGCGACCGTCGAGACGAGATCGGTTGCGTCGCGGATCACCTGCGCCGCGGACGAGTTGGGCGCGACCGTGACGATGTCGTTCGGCCGCACCTGGTAGCTCGGGATGTTCACGCGCCGGCCGTTGACCTGGAAGTGGCCGTGGCGGACGAGCTGCCGCGCCTGCGCGCGAGAGACGGCGAAGCCGAGGCGGTAGACGACGTTGTCGAGCCGCGTCTCGAGCATCCGCAGCAGCTCCTCGCCGGTGACGCCGGAGCGCTTGGACGCCTTCTCGTAATAGGTGCGGAACTGCTTCTCGAGCAGACCGTAGTAGCGGCGCGCCTTCTGCTTCTCGCGCAGCTGGAGCAGGTACTCGCTCTGCTTGATGCGGCCGCGGCCGTGCTCGCCCGGCGGATACGAGCG
>DASZYW010000231.1:0-13823 GCA_035545195.1 Gaiellaceae bacterium | reverse complement strand
ACGGAGCTCCGCCGCGATCGCCTTGCTCACCTTCCCGAGGTCACGGAGCAGCGGCCCGAGACCGTCAACGATGAGCCCCTCTCCCGCCATCGCTCAGGCGGTCGCGTCCGTCGTGCGCAGGAGCGCCGTGATCGGCTGATCCGTGCCGTTGTAGAGCACCGTGAACGGCGTGTCGGCGTCAAGGATCCCGGGGCCCTTCGTGGTCGGCTTCGGCCCGTCGAGCCGGCACGCCGGCATCGTGAACTTCAGCTCGTAGTTCAGCGTGTCGTCGCCGCCGGCGATGATCTCGCCGACCCAGTCGAACACGATCGCGACCGGCGTGCCGGCGACGAACAGATCGTGGGTCGTGTCATCCTCGAATTCGCCCATCAGCGAGCCGGTCGGCTGGATGAGCGCCTGCACGATCGGCGGCTTCTTGAGCGTGCTCGCCCGCTGGAAGAACCGGTCGAGCGCGAGCTGCCGGTCGATCTTCAGCGAGGAGGTCTTCGAGTCGAACTCGGTGCCGTTGACGGTGATCGTGAGATGGCCGTCGTGGAAGAGGTTGATCTCCGACGGGTACGTCGGCGACGCCACGAGCGTCTGGTTGTTCTCCTCGGCCTGGAAGTCGCAGGTGAGGTCGAGCGTCGCGTACGCGTCGATCGCCTGCGTGATCGTGCCGTCGGCGATCTTCCCGCCGAGGTAGTCGAACGGCTTGACCGTTCCGGCGGTTCCCGGCCTGCCGACCTGCGCGGAGAACGACAGCGCCGCGCCGTCGCCGAGCACGAAGCTGTGTTCGTAGACGTCGGGGTTGTTCACGGCGTCCGGCTGGGACGTCGTCGGGGCGGCGCCGAAGAGGTGCTTCAGGAACTTCGCGAGTCCCTGCGCGGCGACGTCCATCTGCACCGGGCCGTTCGCGCCCTTCGCCGCGACCGACACGCGGTCGGAGCGCTGGACGCGCTGGCTCTTCCGGAGGCCGGCCGAGACGCGGTTGTTCTGCTGCGGCTCGATGCCCTCGGAGTTGATGTCGACGAAGGTCGCAGGCGTGACGCGCGTGCCGTACGTGACCTCGTCGGAGATGCCGAACTGGTTGTCGAGCTGGGTCACGCCTGCTCACCGCCCTTCTCGCCCTCGTCGTCCTGCTTGGCCGTGGCCTTGGCGGCCTCCTTCGGGGACGCCTTCCGCCAGGTCTGCTCGCCGCCCTCGCCCTGGGAGAGCAGCGACGCGCCGACCTCGTCGGGAACCTCGACCGCGTCTCCGCGGCGTGCGACGGTCGTGCCGCCGCCGTCGTGCGCGACCTCCACCTCACGGTGGGGGCCCTGATAGATCACCTTCATCGTCTCCTCCTTAGGGAACTCGGCTGGAGTAGTGGAGGTCGAACTCGCCGCGGACGACCCACCCGCCCTTCGCCGACGGCGAGGGCGTCCATCGGATCCGCCGCACGATCGCGCTGCGCGTCTGCTGACCGACCTCGGGCGGCGTGTCGCGAAGCTGCTCGATCAGCTCGTCGAGGATCGTCTCCGCCCGGTCGAGCGCAGCCTGGAACGCAGCGTCGCCGTCGTCGCCGACCTCGTACGCCTGAACGGCACCAGGGATGACGACCGCCTCGTCACGCGACCGGCTGCGCTTCGCCGTCGCGAGCTCGTCGTCGACCGTGATCGCGCCACGCACGAGGTAGAGGAAGTCGCCCAAAGGGACCTCCTCGGCCGCCGGTGGCACGTAGCCCACCTTGACCCCGCGGAGACCCTGGATCGCAGCGAGCCGAGCCGCCATCGTCGCCTTCAGCGACACGAGGAACGCCCCGGTGGTAGTCGCCTCAGCCACCGGCTACCACGCCTCGATCACGGAGCTCGAGTCATGCTCCTCGAGCGCCTTGTCGACGATCGGGATCCCGGTCGGGTAGTTCGGGCCAGGGACGGAGAGCCGCACGGCGCCGAGCTCGGTGTTCACGCTGATCGTGCGATCGCCGATGTCGCTGGCGACGAGCTCGTAGCGGGCGAGGATCAGCGCTGCACGCTTGATCGTCAGCGGCGGCCGCTGCCAGCCATGCTCGTACGCGACGACCGTGTTGCGCGGCGCGACCGGATTGAACGGCCACGGCGTCGACCGGTAGACGCGACCGGACTCGTAGAGCGTCAGCGCGTCGATGTCGTCCTGCGAGAACGCGACGCCGTCGCACGCGACGGAGAGGATCTTGTTCGGCCGGCGCTTCATCAGCCAGAGGTTCCGCTGCCATGCCCCGTCGAGCTCGTCGCGCTGGTAGCGGCGGACGAAGCTGACGTTGCAGACCTGCTCGAAGAAGTCCGTGACGGCGTCACGCTCGGCTGCGAGCAGCGCATCCGGGTACGCGCTCGTGTCGCTGAGCTTCTTGTCGTCGAACGCGCGGAGCTCGCCGAGCGTGAAGAGCAGCGTCCCGACGATCTCGTCGACGGTCTCGAAGCTCTGCGCGACGCCGTCCCAGGTGCCCGACCAGGTGGTCGTCACCGTGGCGACGTCGGCGCGCGGCGCGAGCGCGAAGGTGTAGCGGCCGGCGGTGTTCTCGTCGAGGGTCGCTGCGCCGGTCGCGATCTGTGTGCCGGTCGCGTCGCGCACGGTCGCGGTGACGGCGCCGTCGGCGTTGCCGGCGTCGAGGGTGACCTCGAGCTCGGAGCTGGTGTTGGTGAGGTAGTGCATGGCTTCGGTGCTGCGGGCCCGTCCGGAGGGCGATGTCTCGGACGGGCCCGCAGCTTTGGTCGAGGCTCAGGCCTCGGGGTTCTCCTCGGTCGTTGCGTCCGGCGCGGCGGTCGCGGGCTCGGCGGCCGGCTTCGCCTTCGCCGACGGCTTGGCCTTCGCCTTCGCCGCCTGCTTCACGGTCGGCGATGCGGCGGCCGGCTTCGCCTTCGCCGCGCCGCCCACGAGCCCGAGCTCCTTCGCCTTCTCGAGCGGCATCGTGTGCCCCTTCTGGAAGACGCGCACCCGGTCACCGACCTTGACCCGGACGAACTCCTCGACCTTGTGGATCTCGCCGCTCATGGCTACGAGACGTCGACCTCGGCGAAGTAGTTCGGCTGCTCGACCGCGAGCGCGACGCGCATCTCGGCGAGCAGCGCCACCATCCGCTTCGTGAAGAAGTCGGAGTGGCTGTCCGTCGCGCGCACGGACACGCCCGCCCGCATGTACGCGGTCGCGCCGGCCTTGTAGAGACCGGGGACGACCGAGTGCTGCGGGAACGCCGTGGTGACGACGCAGGGCTTGCCCCAGATCGTCATCGGCGTCGCGCCCGCGACGCCCTGAAGGACGCCCGGGAGCAGGTAGTTGTTGTTGTCGTCCTTCTCGAACAGGACGTCCTCGTAGTCCTGCGGATGGATCCCGAGGCCGTCCGGCTCGACGAAGCCGTGCAGGCGGATCCACGTGATGCCGCGGTGGATCGCCTCGATCTTCCGCTCCGACGCGGTGCCGTTGCGGTTGATCGACCCGATGTTGTCGGTGTTCAGGATCCCGGTCAGGTTCGACCCGGTCCCGTCTCCCTGGACGATCTGGGTGTCGAGGCGCGCCTCGACGCCGTACGAGAGGCGGCCCGCGATGAGCCCCTGGAGCTGGCCCCGGTCGGCGAGCTGCGACCGGTGCGCCGGCGTCCAGTGGCCGATGTCCTTCACGTTCGCGGTGACCTCGCTGTAGGCGTAGTCGGCCTCGCCGTATGCGGTGCCGAGTGCCGTCTCCGCCGCTGCGTCCGTGCGGGTCGTCTCCTGCACGTAGACGACCGAGTCGCTGTCGGTCGTCGTGACGCCGATCATGTCGAGGAGCCGCAGCGGCCGGACGGGGATCCCGACCGGCGGGTAGCGGCGCTGGTCGACGTCGACGAGCGCTGCGCCGTCGACCGGGGTGTCGACCGCGAGGATCGGCTGGCGGGCGTTGAGCCGTGCCACGAGATCGGCGCGGCCGACGACCTCGACGCCCGGCAGGTCGATCCGACCCTGCGGGCTCGTGAAGGCGCCGGTCTCCTTCATGCGCTCCCACTCGGGGAGCGCCATGATGGCGTCCGCGGCGGTCTGCGGGAGCGTGGCCTGGGCGGAGCGGTCGGGCTTGCGATGCCCGAGGTGCTCCATGAGGGCGTCGATGCGGCGACGCGTCTCGGCGGCCTGCTCGAGCTTCTCGGAGCCGACCTTGTAGGCGGCATCGACCTGCGCGAACGCCTCGGCGTCCTTGAGCGGGTCCTTGCCCTGCTCCTTGAGATCGGCGACGAGCTTCTCGGCCGTCTCGCGATCGGTTGCGGCCGCCGCCTCGAGCTCGCGAGCGCGTGCGGTGGCCTCCCGGAGCTCCTGCTCCAGGACGGTGGTGGTGGGCGACATCTGTGCTCCTTTCGGGGTCTACGCCCTGGTGGGGAAGGCCTCGCGCACGGCGTCGTAGGCGAGCAGGCGCTCGGCGTCGGCGACGTGATCGAGGGTTGAGGGCGTCCCGCCCTCGGGGTCGTTCTGCCGCGGATCGTCCGCAGCGTTCTTCTCGGCGGCGACGGCATCGGCGAGCGCGCGCGGCTTGGCCGCCGGCGCCTCACCCCGCGCGAGCCTGGCGACGGTCTCGTCGAACGTCGCGACCCGGTCGGCCATCCCGGCCTTGACCGCCTGCGCGGCCATGACCATCCGACCCTCACCGAATCCCGTCCGAACATCCTCGACCGATACGCCGCGACCCTTCGCGACGTCCGAGACGAACATCGCGTAGAACGCATCGACGTCCGCCTGGATCGCGGCTCGCGCCTCCTCGCTGAGCGGCTCGAACGGGTTCCCCTCGACCTTGTACTTGCCGGCCGAGACGAGCGTCATCTTCACGCCGTCCTGCTCGAGCTTCCCGGACAGGTCCTCGTGCGCCGCGTACACGCCCACCGAGCCGACCTCGCCCGACGGCGGCAAGACGAGCTCGTCCGCCTGCGACGCGATCCAGTACGCCGCCGACGCAGCACGGAAGTTCGCGATCGCGACGATCGGCTTGTCCCCGCGCGACCCGCGGATCTCCGCCGCCAGCTCGGGGATGCCGCCGACCTGGCCGCCCGGCGAGTCGACCTCGATCAGGATCGACCCGACCGACGGGTCGGCGAGCGCCTGCCGGAACATCTGCGTGAACGCGTCGACGCCGGTGCCGTTCGGGCTGCTCACGCTCTGGAACGCGGCCGCGCGCGGCGCGATCACACCGAACAGCGGCAGCACCGCGACCGCACCGCCGGCGCCCGTCTTCGTCGCGCGCCCGCGCGCCGCGGCGAACCGCTCTTGGCCGCTCGCGATCCGCTCGTCGACCTCCGCGCGCGTCAGCCGATGGCCGGCCGACCGGTAGCGGAGCAGGTCGACGATCACCGCGAGCGTGTCCGGGTGCATCGCCCACGGCCGCTCCGCGACCGCCTGGATGACGTGCCGGTAGCGCATCTCGTCGCCGGCGAGCTCGCCCCCGCGGCCGGCCTCGTCCTGCTCAGTCATCGAGGTCCTCCTCATCGTGATCGGTGGGTTCGTCGGCGGCGAGCCGGCGCAGGTCTTCCTCGGCCGCACGATCGGTTGCCTCAGCGCCCGCGCGCGCGGGCGCCGCCGGTTGCGTGTACGCGACGTCGAGCGGCATCGCCCCCGGCTGCGACCACGGCACCCGCGACCACGCCTCCCGGAAGGGCTTGAGCCCGAGCATCTCGCGGCGATCGTCGACCGACGCCGTGTCGACGAGCTCCTTGATGACCGGACCGAACGCTTCGAGGTCGGGCCGGAGCTGCGCCGACATGTCGCAGCGCACCTTCAGGTTCGACCACGACGGGACGGCCGGGAGGAGCTGCGCCTCGATGTCGCCCTCGAAGTCGGAGCCCCACGAGCCGACGGTGTCGCGGATGTACTGGTTCCGGATCGTCGTCGTCGCGTTGCCGGCGGAGCGGCTGCCGGTGAGAAGACCGAGCACGAGCGTCGAGACTCCGTAGGCGGCGCAGACCTCGTCGCGCGACTCGGCGAGGAGCTGCACGACCTCGGAGTTCTCCGGCGCGCCCTGCGTCGAGTTCCACGTTCCCGACGTGACGAGCACCTTCCCGGCGTTCTCCGGCGACGCGTACGCCGCGAGCACCATCTCGCGGATCTCCTTCGCCTTCTCCCGCGTCAGCTTGTCGACCGAGATGTGCCCCGACGGCTTCATCGAGTTCGTGAACCACCCGATCAGCGACCGCATCACCGCGTCATGCAGCCGGAGCGTGTTCCGGCACGACGCGAGCGGCGACACCCCGACCGGAAGCTCCGAGTCGGTGCCGCGACCGAAGTGCACGACGTCGATCGGCGCGATCTTCCGGGTACTCGGCGACCCGAGCCCGAGCAGAGAGAGATCACGGTCGACCTCGTAGAACAGCGCGAGCGCGTCCTCGCCCTGCGGCACGTTCCGGACGGCGCGCCACGGGATCCGACGGAGGTCGCCGGGCATCCCGCCGTCCCCGACCATCTCCCACAGCGCGTTCCCGAGGACGAGCCGGTCGATCATCGTCGCGCGCGTGCGCGCGTGCCGGCTGATCCCGTTCGCCGGACGGTCGAGCTGCCGAGCGAGGGTCTGCGGCCCGGTCAAGCGGCCCGGCGTGATCGGCCAGTCGTATCGCACCTCGACGCGGTCGCCGTTCGTCGGATCGATGTCGAGCACGCAGATCGGCATCCGCGCGATCGTCGTCGCGATCGCGTTCACGCACGCGTGCACCCACGGGTTCGTCAGGTAGATCAGCCGGAACGTCGCCCACACGGCCTCGCCGCGCGACGGGACGAGATCGAGCCCCTGCGGGCCGAGCGTCGACGGCGTGCCCGACAGCGACCCCGGCACGCCCGGCGACGGCAGCGGGCCGCCGTCCCAGCTCGCGGCGCCGATCCCGCGCGCGAACCGCTCAGCGATCACCGCGCGCCTCCGACCGCGGCGACCAGGAGCAGCCCGCCCGCAACGATCAGGCCGGCGGGGAGGTAGACGAGGGCCGCTCCAGTGGACACGAGTCCTGCACCGGCGAGCCAGAAGGCGTCGTCTGCGGGCATGCGGAAGCGGCCCGCGCTCTGCGCGAGCTTCAGGAGGCGGGAGCGCATCAGGCGGCCTGCGCCTCGTCGAGGTCGACCACGTAGGCGCCGAGGTCGTCGTCATCGTCGGCGCCGAGCTCGGCCGCCGCGGTCGTGTGCACCATCGCCGCCGCGGTCAGCGCGTCGATGACACGGGTGTCCTGCTGGCCGCGCCGGCCGAGCCGGGACGCCTGCGGACGATCGAACCGCGTGTCGCCGCCGGGAAGCTGACGCGCGACCGCGTTCAGCACGTGCCGCGACAGGCCCGGATCGCCGACATGCCGCAGCCAGCCATTCCGAAGCGCCTCCATGAACCGCTCGTAGTCCATGACCGCCATCGCGTTCCCCTGCGACCGGTCGACGACCTCCGCGCCGAGCTCGTCCTGGATCCACGCCGCGAGCTGCTCCGCCCGCGTCATGTCCATCACGACCGTGTGGATCGGGCCGCGCTCATGCTCAGCGAGGAGCGCCTGCTCGACGAGGCCCGGGTCGAGCGACGTCCCGTCGCGCGGCGGCGTCAGGATCGTCGCGCGGCCGAACAGCCGGAACGACGGCTCCGGGATCCAGAGCGGCACGAGCGCGGTCGTGTCCCACTTCCACGCGACGTCGAGGCCGACCCACCGCGCCTCACCGGCGGGGATCTCGAGCCACTCGTCGCGGTCGCGGTTCACGCGCCACCGATCCCACTCGGCCTCCTGCACCGCGGCGTTCGCGCCGCGGGTCGCGAGGTTGCACACGAAGCGGCGCCAGTGCTCGACCGTCATCGTCGGCGACTGCCGCTTCCGCTCGAGCTTCTCGACCGTGATCCGCGGCGACGGGTTCGCGAGCTTCACCGCCGCCATGTCCTCGACGTTCGCGCCCTCCTCGAGCGCGTGCTCGTGCAGCGCGATCGCCTCCGACCGGCAGTGGACGAACCCCGGCCGGCGCTCGACGACGGGCGTCGACTGCCGGATCAGCGTGCGCGTCTCCTCGAACTCGCTCCCCGGCTCACCGGCGGTCGAGATCGTCCCCATCTGCCCGCCGCGCTTCTCGAGCTTCCCGCGCCACGTGCGGTACAGCCGGAGGTCCTTGTGCCGGTGCAGCTCGTCGAGGAACGCGTCCGTCGGGATCACGCCGTCACCGGTCTTGTCGTCCGCGGCGAAGACCTGCATCCGGCCGCCGGTCAGGAGGTTCTTGATCCGCCGGTAGCCCTCCTGGCACTTCAGGAACGAGCGGAGCCGACGCGACCGGAGCACGAGCCCCTCCGCCTGGCGGTAGCCGATCTCGGCCTGATCCCGCGACGACGCCGCCCACGGGATCGACGCGTTCGCCCGGTGCTCGAGCAGGTACAGCGCGAGCCCGGCGAGCGAGGTCGTCTTCCCGTTCCCCTCCGGCACGATCAGCCAGCACTCAGGCACGCGGGCGAAGTAGTCCTCGAGGTACGCGGCGAAGAACGCGTCGACGTCCCACCGCTCACCCGAGTCCAGCTCGAGCTCCGCAGCCCAGACCCGGAAGTGGTCGACCGTGAACGGATCGAGGCCCGACTCGCACGCCGGGCAGCGACACTCGACCGACGCCGACGCCTCGCGCTCCACCACCGCCGCGCTCACGCCGGCACCCCCCGACGGAACCGACGCGCTCCAGCCCGAGCCGCCAGGTCAACGCACGTCCACCGACCCGACCCGGCCACGCTCCGGCCGCCACCGAAAGCGCAACGGCGCTTTTTCTCGCGGAAAGGCGCGGACTGTTCGGCGGGGTTGGTCATGTGCGATCTTCGATGGCGGGGGTCATGCGGCTTCGCGCATGACGCGGTTGCCGTGGCTGGCGTTGCAGGATCGGTGTACGGCGCGGTAGTTGCGGCGTTCGTTGCGTCCGCCTGCGCTGCGTGGGGTGACGTGTCCGGCGACGAGCGGGTCGGCCGGGGTGCCGGGCTTGGAGCAGAGGAAGCAGACGAATTCGGTGGCGAGGGTCTCGGCGCGTGCGTTGCGGTGGTTGCGGTCGTATCCGGGTGCGGGGCCGCAGTTGGGGCAGGGCGCGCCGGGCGTGATCTTGCGGGCGCAGCCGGGGCAGGCGCGGAGGGTGATCCGGCGCGTGCGGGTGCGCAGCTCGGGGAGGAGCCTGGCGGTGTCGAGGCTGTTCGCGGGCATGAAAAAGCCGGCTCTCTGGCCGGCTGCGGAGATACCTCGGGCTGTGTGGGTGAGTGAGGTTCGCGTGGTTCCGCGAGCGTTTCCTCAGCTCGTGCGGGAGGATAGCGTAGGCGTCGGACGGCACGCTCTGCGGCGGCTTGGTCGGCGAGCTTCTGTTCCCATTCGGGTAGCTCGGCGTGGGCGTCTTCGGCTGTGGTCGCGAGGAGCTGCGCGTGTTTGGGCGTCGCGGTTGTGGCGGCGGATGGATTCGTTGATGGTCATGGGGTCATCGTTCGCCGAGGCGGGCGCGGGCGTGCCGGTAGTGCTTGGCGGCGGCGTTCCGTTCGGGGCTGCGGGCGCGTGGGGTGTGGTGGATGCGGAGGTGGTCGGTGAGGTCGAGTGCGGGTGCGAGCGGCGGGTCGCCGGCGAGGGTGCGGCCGTTGCGGGTGTAGCCGTTGTGCCAGTGCTCGACGGTGGTGCCGGCGCGGAAGAGGCGGCGGCGGGGTTGGTCGGTGTTGGGGTGGTCGTGGCCGGTCGTGTTGCGGATGGTGATGGTGGCGACGTCGTGGTCGGTGGTGGCGAGTGCGTCGCGGATGGTGTGCGGGTCGGCGTGGTGGATCCATTCGTCGGCGTCGATGACGAGGAGCCAGTCGGCGCCGTGAATCGTGGCGAGCTCGAGCGAGGCGGAGCGCTTCTCGATCTGGGACGGCCATGGCCGGTATCGACCCTGCTCGTGGAGGTCGAGCCCGAGTGCGCGTGCGGCGTGGCGGAGGGCGATCGCCTGATCCATCGGCGAGAGGACGCGCTCGCCGGGGTAGGGCTGCCAGCGTCCGTCGAGCGCGACGAGGTCGTCGACGATCGCGAATCCGGCGAGTGAGGTGACGCAGCGCTTGAGGTGTGCGATCGGTTCGTCGTACCAGCAGAGGCAGGCGGTGATCTTCACGCGGCGGCCTTGCGTCGGAGGTACTTCGCACGGTCGCAACAGCGGGACGAGCAGAAGCGCTGCCGGCTGAACCGGCTGGGCGTGAAGATCGCATCGCACTGCTCGCAGGCGCGCGGCTGGGGCTGGCTGGCGGCGACGATGGCGGCGATCTCGGCGTGACGTGCTCGGCGCCGCTCGCTGAGCATCGGCAGGAGCATGTCGGCGACGCGATGTGCGGCGTGGCCGCTGGTGGTCCAGTAGAACTGGCGCTTCCAGTGCGGGCGTGCGAGGCGGTCGCGCTCGCGGACGTTGCCGGTTCCGACGATCGCGGCGAAGCGCTCGATGACGTCTCGGTCGGTGGAGGTGACGCCGATCTCGAGCAGCGCGCGCCAGCGCGGGCCGCGTTGCCGGACGGTGAAGTGTCCTTCGCCCTCGAAGAGGCCAGCGGCCCAGGCGAGTTCGACTTGCCGTGGGAGGGGCAGAGGGTCGATCGTGATCTCGATGTGGCTCATCGGATGTTGTCTCCCGGTCGTGTGTGAGGGATGACGCCCGAGACGCCGCGGCCGATCGCGGGGATGCCGCGGAGCGCGCGTTCGTCGCCGGGGAGCTTCGATGTGAACCGTTCGGGCTGGACGCTGTCGGTGTCGCGTGCGGCTTCGGCGAGCTGCTTGGCGTAGTGCTCGTCGAGGCGCTGTCGTTGGACGGCGCGGAGCAGGCGGCCGTCGGCGTCTATCGGTTCCTGGTCGACGGTGCGTGGCCTGCTCATGCTGCGTCTCGCGTGGCGGCGGCGATCTTGCGGTGGGCGTTCTTGATGCGGTCCCGGACGCTGCCCGGGTGGATGTGGAGCGTGAGTGCGATCTGCGAGTAGCTGAGCCCGCGCCGATGGTGGAGCTCGAGCGCTTCGAGTTCCTTGGGTGTGCAGACGCGCTTGGCGGTTTGCCAGAGGTTGGGGCGGTCGGTCACGAGAGCCACTCCGCGTCGTGGTCGGTGTCGTCCGGTTGGGCTCCTTGGGGTGCTGCGCCCGGCAGGGTGGACAGCTCCCCTTTAGGGGAGTCCGGGATGTCCGGGGTCGCAATGGCGCATGGTTGAGCCAAATCTTGGTCGGACATGGGCGTCGTGTCCGGGATGTCCGGGCATTCGGGCAAACCCGCATGGTTATGCGGTTCTAGCCCGGACATCTGGTCGGACCCGGACATCCCGGACATGTCCGCCCGAGGGTCATGTCCGGGATTTTCGCTTATACCGTCCATAAGGTTTAGCTGATGGCCGGGGTTGTCGGGGGTGCCCGGTTCGGTGGGGATGACGTAGTGCGTTTCGCGGCGTGCGCCGCGGTATTCGACGCGGAGACCGGCGGCTTCGAGCTTCGACCGGCGGCGGCGGAGTGTGCGGTCGGTGATCCCCTCGCCGTCGGCTTCGAGGGCGAGGAGGATCTGACTGACGGACATGGCGCCGCCGTTGCTGTGGACGAGGTCGTAGACGTCTTGCGCCCATCCGCCGAGGTCGTCGTCTTCGGGCGGGCTGACCTCTTCCCATCGGGCGGAGTCGGCGTAGACGAAACCGCCGTTCTCGCCTGTGCCGTCGCCGGCGAGCTTGAACCCGAGCGGGTCGGGGGTGGCGAGGTCGCGCAGCTCGAACTCGAGGCGGAGCTCGCGGGTTTCCTTGTCGGTGGCGGTGATGAAGATGCCGACGTCGAACGCGCCGTACATGGCGCCGGCGCCGCTCATGCGCTCGCCGGGGGTGCGGTCTCGGCTGATCTCGGTGAGCTTGCCGAAGTGGTGGAGCAGCGCGATCGAGCAGCCGTCCTGGACGATCGGGTCGAGGATGAGCCGGAACGCGTTGAAGGCGTCGTTGTCGTTCTCTTTGAACGCGGCGGCGGCGCGGAGCACGTCGACGATGAGGAGCTTGGCGCCGTGTTCGCGGATGGCGGCGCGGACGTCGCGGATCCAGGCGGGGTCGGCGAGGTTGAGCCCGCGCGGCTTGTAGACGACGTTGAGGTTGCCGAGCTGGTCGGGGTGGTCGGGGTCGATGCCGTGGCCGCGCGCGAGCGCGCCGATGCGGGCGCGGATCGCGGCGCGGTGCCCTTCGAGCGCGAGGTACACGACCGGCTGCGGCGCAGGGACGGCGAAGTGGTTCAGGAACGGTTGGCCGGCGGCGACGCTGATGCCGAGGTCGAGCCCGAGCCACGTCTTGCCTTTCTTCGGTGGGGCGGCGATGAACCCGAGCGCGGCTTCGGGCCAGAGCCCGTCGACGAGCGTCGCGATGCGGTCGTGGGAGGCCTGCTCGAACTCGCGCCACGTCTCGACGCGGAGGCGGGCGTGCGCGTCGTCGTCGCCGTGGACGGTCGCGACGAGCTCGGCCGCCTTCGCGAGCAGCTCGGGGACTTCGCCGGGCCGGTCGTAGCCGAGCCGGGCGATCTCGTTGCCGACGCTGATGAGCGCGCGGAGGCGCGCCATGTCGCGGACGATGCGGGCGAAGTGGACGGCGTTCGACGCGGCCGGCACGATCGCTGCGAGCTCGCGTACCCGTTCGGCGCCGCCGGCCTGGTCGAGGAGCTGGGCGCGCTCGAGGTGGTCGACGACGGTGATGAGGTCGATCGGTTCGCCGCGTTCGCGGAGCTGCTGGCAGGCGCGGTAGATGTGGCCGTTGCGGTGGCTGTAGAAGTCCTCCGGGCGCAGGCCCGTTTCGACGACGTCGTCGATGATCGGGCCTGCGCCGGCGAGCATGAGGGCGCCGAGGATCGTCTCTTCGGCGTCGAGGTTCTGAGGCGGCAGTGGTGCTGCCGCCTCGGTGCTGACCCCGGGCTGCGCCACGTGTTTAGGCGGCCTCGGAGAAGAGGATGTGACGGGTCTCGGTGTGCACGACGCGCACGCGCTTCGTCACGACCTCGCGGTAGGCGGTCCACTCGTGGTCGCCGCTGTAGCCGTATCGGTCGACCGCCTGGCGGATCGCCTCGATCGCGTTCGTCGCGTCGACCACGCAACGGGCGACGACGTCGCCCCGGAGCGAGCGACGACGTAGAAGCGGACGACCATCACGCGCCTCCGATCTTGACGGTGCGGGTCGTCTCGACCGCGATCGTCTGCGGCCGCCACGACCTCGTCGGGATCGCGACGAACGTGCCGGCGACGTCGACCTCGGGCTTCGAGGCGTGCTGGCGGAGGACGTGCTCGGCGCTGTGGCCGAGGATGCCTTCGGCGACGAGGACGTAGTCGTCGGCGGGGTCGGGTTGGCGGAGGATGACGTACTCGGTCTCGGCCATCAGATGTCCTTCCCGACTTCGATCATCCGGTCGACGAGCCGCAGAGCCGACTCGTTCAGCCCTGGCGCGATCGACGCGATCCGCTCGTCGTAGTGCGCCTCGAGGTCGAGTGTCGGGGCCATTACGCGGCCTCGAGGCTGTGCACGATCAGCGACTTCGTCTGCACGACCGCATCGACGTCGCCCTCGCTATCGCGGCGATGCGTCGTCTTCGCGCCGGCGACGTGCGCCGTGACGCGCAGCTCGACGCTCTCGCCGGCCTTGAGCCGGTTGTAGAACGCGACGTCGTCGGCGATCGCCCGGTCGAGCTCGATGCTGCCGGAGAACGCGAGCTTGAGGATGGTCGGGTCGGCCTCGTCGAGGATGACCTTGACGCGCGGGACATCGAACAGCTTCCCCTTGTCCGGGTCCTGCCCGTCGGGCTCGTCGGCGCCGGTCGGCGCGTCGGCGAGCGCTGCACTGCTGCGGCCCATGGTGGGCTCCTTTCGGTCGATGGTGCGGGTCACGCCGCGAAGCCCTCAGACGGGCGTCCGGCACGGATGTCGA
>DASZYW010000230.1:0-5804 GCA_035545195.1 Gaiellaceae bacterium | reverse complement strand
GGCGACGAAGGACGACCAGGGACGGCTGCGCGTCGCGGCCGCCGTCGGTGTCGGGCCGGACGCGCTCGAGCGGGCGCAGGCGCTGGTCGCCGCGGGGGCGGACGCGATCGTCGTCGACACCGCGCACGGCCACTCCGCCGGGGTGCTCGAGATGGTGCGCCGGATCAAGGACTCCACCTCGGTCGAGATCGTCGCGGGGAACATCGCGACCGCCGAGGCGACGCGCGCGCTCCTCGACGCCGGCGCGGACGGGGTCAAGGTCGGGATCGGGCCGGGCTCGATCTGCACGACGCGCGTCGTCGCAGGCGTGGGCGTGCCCCAGGTGACCGCGATCTACGAGTGCGCCACCGCGGCGGCCGACGACGGCGTCCCAGTGACCGGCGACGGCGGCCTCACCTCCTCCGGCGACGTGGCGAAGGCGATCGCCGCCGGCGCCAGCGCGGTGATGCTCGGGTCGCTGCTCGCGGGCACCGACGAGTCGCCGGGCGAGGTGATCCTCGTCCAGGGCGAGCGTTTCAAGGAGTACCGCGGCATGGGTTCGCTCGGCGCGATGAAGGCGCGCGGCTACTCGAAGGACCGCTACTTCCAGAACGACGTGGAGGACTCCGAGCTCCTGATCCCCGAGGGGATCGAGGGCCGGACGCAGTACAAGGGCCCGCTCCATCCGGTGGTGCACCAGCTCGTCGGCGGCCTGCGGCAGGCGATGGGCTACTGCGGCGCGCCGACGATCGAGGAGATGCGGCAGGCGCGCTTCGTCCGCATCACCGCCGCGGGACTGCGCGAGTCGCACCCGCACGACGTGACGATCACGAAAGAGGCGCCGAACTATCGCCGCTGAGGAGTCGAACGTCGTCCCCTTCCCGCCGGTGGAGGACCGGCCGGTGCTGGTGGTCGACCTCGGCGGCCAGTACTCACAGCTGATCGCGCGGCGCGTGCGCGAGTGTCGCGTCTACTCGGAGCTCGTCGGCCACACGATCTCGCCGGAGGCGATCCGCGCGCGGAACCCGTACGCGATCGTGCTCTCGGGCGGACCCGCCTCGGTGTACGCCGAGGGCGCGCCGCACGTCGACACGCGCATCTTCGAGCTCGGGATCCCGACGCTCGGCATCTGCTACGGGGCCCAGCTCCTGGCGCTCGACCTGGGTGGCCGCGTCGACCGCACGGGTGTCTCGGAGTTCGGCAAGACGGAGCTCCAGGTCGAGGAGTCGCGCTTGCTCAAGGACACACCGGACGAGCAGACGGTCTGGATGTCGCACCGCGACACCGTCGTCGAGGCGCCGGCCGGCGCGCGGGTCGTGGCCAGCTCGGCGGGGACGCCGGTCGCCGCCTTCGAGTCGTCGGAGCGCGGGCTCTACGGCGTCCAGTTCCACCCCGAGGTCGTGCACACGCCGCACGGGATGGAGATCCTCAAGAACTTCCTCTACGACGTCGCCGACGCGCCGCCCGCGTGGACGCCGGCCGCCGTGATCGAGGAGCAGGTGGAGCGGATCCGCGCCCAGGTCGGTCGCGAGAAGGTGCTCTGCGCGCTCTCGGGCGGTGTCGACTCCGCGGTCGCGGCGCTCCTCGTGCACAAGGCCGTCGGCGACCAGCTCACGTGCGTCTTCGTCGACCACGGCCTCCTGCGCAAGGGCGAGGCGGAGCAGGTCGTCGAGACGTTCGGCGAGCACTTCCACGTCCCGCTCGTCCACGTGCAGGCGCAGGAGCGCTTCCTCGAGCTGCTCGACGGCGTCGAGGAACCGGAGCAGAAGCGCAAGATCATCGGCCGCGAGTTCATCCGCGTCTTCGAGGAGGAGGCCGCCAAGCTCGGTGACGTGCGCTGGCTCGTGCAGGGGACCCTCTACTCCGACGTGATCGAGTCGGGCGGGACCGAGGGCGTCGCGGCCACGATCAAGTCGCACCACAACGTCGGCGGTCTCCCGGACGACATGCAGATGAAGCTCGTCGAGCCGCTGCGGCTCCTCTTCAAGGACGAGGTGCGCCGCGTCGGCGAAGAGCTCGGGATGGCGGAGCGGATGGTCTGGCGGCAACCGTTCCCCGGCCCCGGGCTCGCGATCCGCATCATCGGCTCGGTCAGCGCGGAGCGCCTCGAGATCCTGCGCGAGGCCGACGCGATCCTCCAGGAGGAGGTGCGCCGCGCCGGGCTCTACCGCGACCTGTGGCAGTCGTTCGCGGTGCTGCCCGCGATCCGCTCGGTCGGCGTCCAAGGCGACGAGCGGACGTACGGCTACCCGGTCGTGATCCGCGCCGTGACGAGCGACGACGCGATGACCGCGGACTGGGCGCGGCTCCCCTACGACCTGATCGAGGTCGTCTCCTCGCGCATCGTCAACGAGATCCCCGGCGTCAACCGCGTCGTTCTGGACGTGACGTCGAAGCCTCCCGCGACCATCGAGTGGGAGTAGGGCTCAGCACGCGGCGATGCGGGTCGAGCACGACGATGTCCTCGACCACGAGCTGAGTCCGCAGCAACCCCGGCCGGGTCGGCTCGCCCGTATACGGCACGAGCTTCGCAACCGGACGGCCGGCGTGAGCGATCACGATCTCCTCGCCCTGGCGCGCCCTTCGCAGGAGGTGCGAGAGCAGGTCGCGCGCGTCTCGCGTGTTGTACTCGGCAAGGTGGCGTGGCGTGGCGTCGCCAGGTGGCGTGGTGTGGCGACGGCGTCGGAGAAAGCGCTGCAACATGCGGCAATCGTCGCTGTACAACAGTCGCGAGAGGTGCGCGGCTTCGTGTCAGGATGGTCACGTGGGAGTCGCCGGCCTCGACCACCTTGTGATCGCGGTCACCGACTACGACCGCTCGATCGCCTTCTACCGTGACGTGCTCGGTGCCGAGCCCGTCGACCTGAACTACGGCCGGGTGGGTCTGCTTCTTCCGGGCGGCACGCAGCTCAACGTCCACGGCCCCGGCGCGACGCCCCCGATCCGCGCCGCCGAACCGGTCCGTCCGGGAAACAGCGACATCTGCCTGCGCTGGGACGGAACCGTCGAGGAGGCGGCCGCGCATCTCGCCGCGCACGGGGTCGAGGTGGAGCAGGGCCCGGTCGAGCGGATCGGTGCGCGCGGTGCCGGCACGTCGCTCTACTTCCGCGACCCGGACGGGTCGCTGCTCGAGCTGATCACCTACGGTTAGCGGCCATGGAGTTCCGCGAGCTGCTGCGCCGGCGGCGGATGGTCCGTCACTACACGGGCGAGCCCGTCCCGCGGGAGGTGCTGGAGCGGATCGCCGCGACCGTGCGCCGCGCGCCCAGCGCGGGCTTCAGCCAGGGCCAGCGGCTGCTCGTCGTCGACGACCCGGAGCTGCTCGCCGCGCTCGCGTCCGAGGAGGAGCCGGGCGTCGAGCCGTGGTTCGGGAGCGCGGCCGCGCATGTCCTCGTCCTGACGCGCGAGCAGGACTACCACGACCGCTACACGCGCGACGACAAGCTCCAGGACGGCCAGGAGATCGTCTGGCCGGTGCCGTTCTGGTTCGTCGACGCGGGCGCCGCGCTGATGCTCGTTCTCCTCGGCGCGATCGACGAGGGGCTGGCCGCGGCCGTCTACGGCGTCCCGGTCGAGGAGGAGGGCCGCTGGCGCGAGCTGCTGCGGATCCCGGACGACTTGCGCATCGTCGCCGGCGCGACCATCGGCCCCGCCGCGCCCGACCCGGAGTGGAGCAAGCGCACCTCGCGCACGACCCAGCGGCGTCGCGGCGTGGACGAGCTCGTCCACTGGAACACGTGGAGCTCGTAGACGCGCTCGCAGGCGCGCGGATCGGCGAGACGTACAACCAATACGCAGGCTCCGAGCTGTGCCGCGAGCGCCTGCGCGACTATCTCGAGGCGCGGCAGCAGGCGGAGGTCGTGCTCGTCGGCGAGGCGGCGGGTTACCGCGGCGCGCGGATCAGCGGCATCCCGTTCACGTCGGAGCGCCAGCTCACCGGGACCGGCCCGGCGGAGGCGAGCGCGACGATCGTCCATCGAGTCCTCGCCGGGCTCGGGCTGGAGGAGTCGGTGCTGCTCTGGAACGTCGTGCCCACGCACCCGGGAACCGCGAGCTCGAACCGCCGGCCGACCCGGGCGGAGATCCGGGCGGCGCGGCCGTTCCTCGACGCGGTGATCGCCGGACGGCGGGCGATCGCGGTCGGCCGGGTCGCGGCGGCGGAGCTCGACGGGCCGAGCGTCCGCCACCCCTCCCACGGCGGCGCAGGCGCGTTCGCGCGCGGTCTGGAAGCGCTGCTTTTTCGCTACACTCCGGCGTCGGCGGACGCCCTGTCCGCCCATTTCTCTGTATGAAGACCTACAGCGCAAAGCCGGGCGAGATCACACGCGAGTGGTACGTCGTCGACGCCGAGGGCCAGACCCTGGGCCGGCTGGCGACCCAGATCGCCGACACGCTCCGGGGCAAGCGGAAGCCGCAGTACACCCCGCACGTGGACACCGGCGATTTCGTCGTCGTGGTCAACGCGGAGAAGATCCAGGTCACCGGCAACAAGCTCGACCAGAAGCGGTACTACCGCCACTCGGGCTACCCGGGCGGTCTGCGCAGCAGGACGTTGCGCGACCAGCTCGACCGGCGCCCGACCGAGGTGATCCGCACCGCGGTCAAGGGGATGCTTCCGAAGAACCGCCTCGCGCGGCAGCAGCTGACCAAGCTGAAGGTCTACGCCGGTCCGGAGCATCCGCACGGGCCGCAGAATCCCAAGCCGCTCGAGGTGAACAGGTGAGTCAGATCGCCCAGTATCGGGGCACCGGCAAGCGCAAGACGTCGGTCGCCCGCGTGATCCTCCGCCCCGGCGACGGCGCGACGTGGGTCAACGGCCGGACGATCGACGAGTACTTCCCGCGCACGATCTGGCGGACGATCGCCATGTCGCCGCTCAAGGTCGCGGGGCTCGAGGGCCAGTACGACCTCCGCATCCGCGTCCACGGCGGCGGGCTGACCGGCCAGGCCGGCGCGGTGCGGCATGGCATCGCCCGCGCGCTCGTCGAGGCGAACCCCGAGCTGCGCGTGCAGCTGAAGCGGGAGGGCTTCCTCACCCGCGACGCACGCCAGGTCGAGCGCAAGAAGGCCGGCCTGCACAAGGCGCGCAAGGCGCCCCAGTTCAGCAAGCGCTAGTTCAGCAAGCGCTCGTTCGGCGCCCGCTACCGCTTCAGGAGAGCGACGCCGAGCAGAGCGACGACGCCTGCGCCGAAGAGGCAGCCCGAGACGGTCAGCGCGAGCGAGACCGACTGCGTCGCGGCGAGCGCGGCGAAGACCGGGATCACCGCGAGCGACGCTCCCATGATCAGGGCGACGGTCACCGCCTCGAGCACCCTCGGGGCGGAGAGGGCGGGCGTCCGGCGATCGCTTCCCCGCATCGGTGACAAAAGGTAACAGCATTCGCGGCCGGGCGCCAACGACGCTCGCCCTGCGCGCCGCGGGCGGGCCGGCGCTACCCTCAGCCGCCGTGGCGAGGGAGTACTTCGGGACGGACGGGGTCCGCGGGATCGTCGGCGACGGGATCACGCCCGAGCTGGTCGAGCGGCTCGGTCGCGCGGCGACGCTCTGGACGGGCGGCGGCCGCGTCTTCGTCGGTCGCGACACGCGCGCGTCCGGGGAGGAGCTCGAGGAGGCGTTCGCGCGCGGCGTCGTGTCCGCCGGTGGAGTCGCGGTGCTCGCCGGCGTCCTGCCGACCCCGGCCGTCGCGCTGCTGCGGCTCGACCTCGGCGTCGTCATCTCCGCGTCGCACAACCCGCCCGAGTACAACGGCGTCAAGTTCTTCGATCGCGAGGGTCGGAAGCTCTCCGACGCCGCCGAGGAGGAGATCGAGGCGCTGCTCGACGCGG
>DASZYW010000229.1:0-6873 GCA_035545195.1 Gaiellaceae bacterium | reverse complement strand
CGCGGCGTGGGCGGCCGGGCTCTGCCTCCTGATGGCGGGCGACCGGGAAGGGAGCGGGCGCTGGCTGCGCCAGGCCGCGATCCGGTACGGCGAGAGCTGGGCGATCGCACCGCCCGACTCCTGGGGCCGGCCGATCGCGGGGATGAAGGCGCTGCTCCTCGCCGGCGCCGACCCGCGCTCGACGGCGAACTTCGCGCTGGAGCAGGGCGCGGGCCGCGCCGAGTCGCCGATCGGCCGCTACGCCGCCGCGCTGGCGCTGCTCGTGGTCGGGCGGGACGAGCAGGCGGCGGAGCATGCCTCGTGGCTGCGGCGCGCCGACGCCTTCCCGCACGACGTCGCCGACGCGCTCGCCGCACTCGCGACGCACGACGCCGCCGCGTACGCGGACGCGGTCGAGTCGGTGCTGCGCTCGTTCGAGGAGCGGACGGAGTTCCTCGAGGACGTCGCGGTCGCCGACACTGCGCTCGTGCTCGAGGCGCTGGCGCGTCCGCGGGGCCTCGCGACCGGCCTGCGCGAGTCGCCGCGCCTGCCGTAGCCCCTTTCGGACACGTCCGGGGTCTGACCCCGGACATGGCCGCGGCGGACGAGAGATCGTCGCCGAGGCGTGACGCGATCAGCGCCGGTGCGAGCGCATCGCGCTTCGCGGCCCGCGTGCGCCCGTTGCGAAGTCGTCACACTCTCGTGACGGTTCGCCCGCGCGAAAGGGAAGGGCTAGAGCCTTGCGGCGGCGGCGCGATCGAGCACTGCGCGGGTCGGGCCGAGCTCCGCGCGGACGAGCGACCCCGGCGTGTCGTGCGACGGCTCGCCGCCGAAGGCCCGCGCCGCCGCGTCGGCCTTGCTCTCGCCGGTGACCAGGAACAGCACCTCGCGCGCCCTGCGCAGCATCGGGAGCGTCAGCGTCACGCGGTCGACGAACGGCTCGAGCTTCGCCTCGGCGCCGACGGCGCGCCGCTCCATCTCGTCCAGCGTCGGCTGCCCCGGATAGAGCGATGCCACGTGCCCGTCCGGCCCGAGCCCGAGGAACATCAGGTCGAACGCTGCGAGCTCGGCGCTCTCCCGCTCGTACTGCGCCGCGCCGGCCTCCTTGCCGAGCTCGCCCCTGATCCGGTGCACGACCGGCTGGGCCTCGAGCCGGTCGAGCAGCGAGGTCTTTGCGAGGCCGAAGTTCGACCACTCGTGCTCCGGCGGGACGCAGCGGTCGTCGCCCCACCAGAGCTCGACGCCGCTCCAGTCGGGCTCGAGAGCGGCCGCGAGCTCGTACACCCTTCCCACCGAGCCGCCGGTCAGCGCGACGTTCCCTCCCGCGCGCGCCTGCTCGGCGAGCCGCTCGGCCACCGCGCGCGCCGCCGACTCGACGTCGTCGAAGACCTCGATCTCCACGCCGTTCATGCTGCCCGCGCCGCCGCGAGCGGAACCAGCCCGCGCGAGTGGCCCGCGAGGAGATAGACGCTCGCGACCCCGGCCCACTCGCCGTACGGCGCCAGCAGCTCCTCCGTCTCCCACCCTTCGACCGGGCGGCCGCGCAGCGCGCGCAGGAGCTTGACGAGCCCGAGGTCGCCGACGAGGCCGTGCTCGCGCCGGCCCAGCCCCTCGAGGCAGACGACGCCGGCCGACCACGGGCCGAGGCCGCGCTCGCGAGAGATCCGGGAGACGACCGCCGCCGTCGGGAGCGCGTGCAGCCGCTCGAGGTCGAGCGAGCGGCAGACGCGGACGAGCGCCGCCGAGCGCCGCTCGTGGAGGCCGAGCCGCCGCAGCTCGAACGGTGCCGCGGCCGCGAGCTGCGCGCACGTCGGCGCCGAGCTCAGGCCGTCCTCGTCCGGCGCCGCGACCGAACGGATCACCGCGCGCTCGAGCGTCCGCGCGGTCTTCCAGTCCACCAGCTGCCCGCACACCGCGCGCAGCAGCGCCTGCGCGACCGTGGCGGTGCGCACCTGCCTCAGCCCGCGCAGGTGCACCGTCGCGCGGCCGAGCAGGCGGTCGCCGCGGAACCGGCGCAGGAACTCGGAGTGGTCGTCGTCGAGCGCGAGCATCCAGCGGAGCTTGTCGACCGCCGTCTCGGAGGAGCCGCGCAGGGTGACGACGCCGTCGTGCGCCTGCCAGGCGAGCGCGCGCTCGTCGCCGATCCTCGCGACGACGACGCCGTCGCGGAAGCGCCGCGTCGCGTCGCCGGCGAGCCGCGCCGAGAGGGCGAGGGAGAACGGCCCGCGCGGCGTGACCTGGAGCTCCAGCACTCGGCTACGAGCGTACCGCGTCGCCCGGCGCGGCCTTGAGGCCGAGCGCGGCGGCGCGGTCGAGCACGTCGAGCGCCTCGTGCTCGCGCCCCGAGTCGCGGAGCGCCCGCGCCCACGCGCGGCAGGCCTGCGTCGCGGCGCGCCACTGATGCTGTGCCTCGAGCAGGTCGATCGCCTCGCGGAACGCGCCGTCCGACTCCGCGGCGGAGCCCTGCAGGGCGAGGCCTTCGCCGAGCGCCGCGAGCGCGACGCCGCGCTCGTCCGGCAGCTCGCCGCCGATCGCGTCGAGCGCCTCCCGGGCGAGCGTCACCGTCTCGTCGCCGTCCCCGCGCAGCGCCGCGACCTGCGCCCGCTTGACGCGCAGCATCGCCGTGTCCGCGAACGAGGGCGCCGCGCCGAGCAGGCGCTCCGCCGCGTCGAGGTCGCGTGTCGCCGCCGCCTCGTTCCCCTTCGTGATCGAGATCGCCGCCGCGAGCAGGTGCGCCCGCGCCAGGTTGATCGTGTCCTCCGTCGACTCGAGCAGGGCGATCGCCTTGCGCGCGCTCGCCAGCGCCGCGCCCGCTCGGCCCTCCGAGTGCGCGAGCCGCGCCAGCGACCAGTAGAGGCGCACGCGCAGGTACGGGTCGTCGGTCTCGCCGACCTTCGCCAGCGACTCGCGCAGCACGTCCTCCGCGCGCTCGATCTCGCCGGCGTCGCTGAGCGCGTAGCTGAGCACCGCGGCGTAGCGCGCCTCGAGCGCGCCTGCGCCGTCGTGCTCGCGGACGACTTCGAGGCAGCGCTCGAAGAGCGCGATCGCCAGCTGCGGCCGCCCCGAGGCGGCGTACGCCCAGCCGAGCTGGCCGTAGAGCTCAGCCCATTCGACCGGGGAGAACGGCTCGCCCTCGACCGCGGCCTCGAGCAGGTGGATCATCTCCTCGTGGCGGCCCGCCTCGCGGGCGAGCCCGGCGAGCGCCACCCGCGTGCGGCGCGCCGCCTCGCGATTGCCCGTCGTGAGCGCCTCGCCGAGGAGCGCCTGCAGCTTCTTCCCGGCGCCCCGCGCGCTGCCGAGCCTGATCTCCAGCTCCAGGTCGGAGAGGCGAAGCTCCAGCTCTGCCGCGACGTCGAGGTCGGAGCCCGTCTCCAGATAGGCGACCGAGACGCCGAGCTTCGCGGCGAGCTTGCGCAGCGCCTTGACCGAGGGCTGCCGCGTGTCCGCCTCGATGCGGGAGATGTACGCGTACGAAACTCCGGGCGCGGCGAGCTCGCGCTGGGAGAGACCCTGCTCCAGACGCAGGCGGCGCAGCCGTGCGCCGATCGTCTCCGGCCGCATGCCGTGATCTTCCCGCGCGCGAGCCGTTTGGTCAATTGACAGGAATGGACATAGGCTTGACTTCCGTCACATCCCCCTGCGAGAGGAGGCAAACGATGCGCAACGCTCTCGGCGTGAAGCTCGTCTTCGTCGCCCTGGTCGTGGTCGTCCTGGCCATGACGCTCGGCGGCGATCCCTGGGGCCCGTTCTAGGAGGCCGCGGCAGGCGGGGGCGACTGTGGCCGCCTCCGCCCGCTGTACCCTCGGCGCGTGACGGCCGTCGAGATCGCGCTCTACGCGCTCGTGCTCGGCGCCGCCGCGCTCGTCGTCTGGCGCCGGCCGGCCGTCTCCCTCTACCTCTTCGTGGTCGGGCTCGCGCTCCACAACGCGGTCATGGCCGCGCTCTACGCCGCGGGCGTGCGGGGCTCGACGCTGACGGCGATCACGGCGTGGAAGGAGATCCTCCTCGCGGTCGCGCTGCTGCGCGTCGTCGTGGACTGCGTGCGGGTGCGAGCGCTGCCGTTCCGCGCGCGCGCGGTCGACTGGCTCGCGCTCGCCTTCGCCGCGCTCTGCGTGCTCTACGCCCTGATCCCGCAGTCGGTCCTCGGCGGCGAGGCCGGCCATCGCGCGGTCGGGCTCGCGTTGCGGCACGACGTCGTCCCGGTCGGCGCGTACTTCCTCGGTCGCTCGCTGCGGCTCGACCGCTGCCAGTGGATGCGGCTCGCCTGGACGCTGCTCGGCACCGCGGCCTTCGTGGCGGCGCTCGGCCTCGTCGACGTCTACACCGTCTCGATCGGCTGGTGGCGGACGAACGGCGTCGTCGACTACTTCCGCAAGCACCTCGGCTACGACTACCACGGCACCGGCGGCCTGCCGGAGAACTTCATCTACAACGTCGGCTCCGACAAGCCGTTCCTGCGCCGGCTCGTCTCGACCTTCCTCAGCCCGCTCGCGTCGAGCTACCTGTTCGTCGTCGCGCTGCTCGGCACGGCTGCGCTGCTGCGGGGCCGGCGCGCGGTGGCAGGGATCGCGCTCTCCGTCGTCGTCGCGGCCGGATTGCTGTGGACGTTCTCGCGCTCGGCGCTGCTCGCGGTCGCGCTCGGGCTCGTCGTGCTCGCCGCGATCCGCCGCCGCCCGCACGAGCTCGCCGCCGCGGTCGCCGTCGTCGCGGTCGCGTTCGCGTGGGCGCACGTCTTCCCCTCGATCGCCCCGACCGGCACCTTCACGAAGTCCGACCTCGTCTACCAGCACAAGCGCGCGCAGGGGCAGAGCGGCGTGTCGAACGAGGCCGCGAGCGCGAACGAGTCGTCGCTGCGCGAGCACTGGAAGAGCCTGAAGGAGGGCATCCGCACCGACGTCCACCACCCGCAGGGGTACGGGCTCGGGAACGTCGGCCAGACGGCGTCGCGCACGAACACGCCGCTGAAGGCGGGCGAGTCGAACTACACGGAGCTCGGCGCCGAGCTCGGCCTCTTCGGCGCGCTGCTCTGGATCGCCTGGAACCTCGCGTTGCTCTGGGCCGTCCTCAGCGGCGCGCGCGTGTGGCGCTGGGCGGCCGCGATCGGGATCTCCTTCGCCGCGATCCTCGCGCTCGCGGTCCAGACCGACGTAATCGGCGACCCGTGGGCCGCGTACTGCGTGTGGGCGCTGGCAGGCGCCGTGGCCTTCCGGACCAGTCCGGAAGAGCCTCTTGTGGAGCCGCTGCGCGCGTCCTAGCGTCGGGCGGGTGCAGCGCCGCGCCCGCCCCGTCGAGATGCTCGCCGCGCTCGCCCTCGTGGCGATCGTCGTCGTCGCGGCGCTGCACCTCAGCCGCGGCGGCACGGCCGCGAAGATCGTCGCCGATCCGGTGCGGACGCCCGGCGTCCTCAACCCGGACGTCACGCAGGCGAACATCCGCTCGACGGTCTGCAAGCGCGGCTGGACGGCGACGATCCGGCCACCGGTCGACTACACGAACGCGCTCAAGGCGAAGCAGATGCGCGCCTACGGCGAGACCGGGCCGCTCTCCGACTACCAGGAGGACCACCTGATCAGCCTCGAGCTGGGCGGGAACCCGACCGACCCGCGCAACCTCTGGCCGGAGCCGTACCCGCGCGCCGGCCAGGTGGACAAGATCGAGAACCAGCTCAACGCCGAAGTCTGCTCAGGACAGCTGACGCTCGCCGAGGCGCAACAGAAGGAGTCGGACCTCAAGCACCGCGACGGCTAGCGAGCTCGCGCACCGCGGCGGCGAGCGTCGCGTCGACCTCGCCGTGTTCCTCGAGCCACGCGAGCAGCGCGAGCGCGGACTCGCGGTTCCGCTCGTAGCCCTGGGCGAACGACGCGAGCGGGAACTCGTCCGCCGGGAAGCGCCGCTCGATGCCGCGCTCGAGCGCGAACGCGTCCTGCTGGGGCGCGTCCGGCCGCTCGAGTGCGAGCAGCCGGGCGGCGCGGTCGACGGCGTGGACCTGAATCAGCCGCATCGCCGCGAGCCGCTCGCCGCGCAGCTCGCGGTGGAGGCCGACGTAGAGCTGCGTCAGCGCCTCGTTCACGTGGAAGCCGGCGTCGCCATCGTCCGGCTCCGGCGGCTGACGCCGTGGGATCTCCAGCCCGGCGGGGGCGTCGGCGCGCTGCCAGACGATCCGCCCGCGCGTGAACGCGATCCCGGCGAGCTGCTCGACGCCGAAGACGGCGTACTCGCAGAAGATCCCGTCGGCGAAGAGCGCCTTCCGGCCGTCGACGGTGTTGCGGAAGCTGTACGCGACGGGATGCACCGCCTCGAGCCAGTCGATCGACTCGAGATAGCGAGGCACGGCGGCGTCCTCGACGATCGCGAAGAAGTCGAGGTCGGAGTGCTCGTCCATCCGGTCGATGTCCGTTCCGGACGAGCCGAGCCCGAGCAGCGCGATCGCGTCGCCGCGGCGTGCGAGCTCTTCGCCGATCTCGTCCAGGCGCCGGAGCAGGGCTTCCGGGGTCACGGGCGTACCCTTGCACCGTGCGCGTGCTCGCCGCAGCGCTTGCCGGCGTCGTCCCATGGATCCCGGCGCAGCCGGTGCGAGCGCCCGCGCACCCGCCGCTCGCGCCGGCGTGCCGCGCGTCCCAGCTCCGGCCCGACCTCTTCCTGCAGGGCGCGACCGGCTCGCTCGCCGGCGGCCTCGACCTGACGAACCGGAGCCGGACGGCATGCTCCCTGCTCGGGCGGCCGCGGCTCTCGCTCGCCGGCGGCGCGTTCCCGTGGCGGCTCGGCAAGCCTCCGGCCGGGCTCTCCCTCGGCCAGGACCCGCTCGCGGACCCGGTCGGCTCGCTGCGCGCGCTCGCTCCGGGGAAGACCGCGGACGTCCTCGTCTGGTGGTCGAACTGGTGCGGGGCGGCGCCC
>DASZYW010000228.1:0-3183 GCA_035545195.1 Gaiellaceae bacterium | reverse complement strand
GCGCATCCGCCCTCGACGCTAGCGCTAGGCTCCGCCCATGGCAACGATCGAGACGAATCCACAGCTCGGACAGCAGGTCAAGGACGACGCGAAGCGCTACGTCCTCCACTCGTGGTCGGTGCAGGACGCGCTCGACCCGATCCCCGTCGCCGGCGCTCAAGGGTGCTGGTTCTGGGACTACGACGGCAAGCGCTACCTCGACTTCGCGTCGCAGCTCGTCAACGTCTCGATCGGCCACCAGCACCCGAGGCTGGTCGCGGCGATCAAGGAGCAGGCGGAGAAGCTCTGCACGATCGGCCCGCCGATGGCGACCGAGCCGCGCTCGACGCTCGCGCGCCTGATCAGCGAGGTCACGCCCGGCGACATCTCGATGACGTTCTTCACGAACGGCGGCGCCGAGGCGAACGAGAACGCGATCAAGCTCGCCCGCTGGTACACGGGCCGCCAGAAGGTGATCGCCCGCTACCGCAGCTACCACGGCGCGACCGCGGGCGCGATCACCCTCACCGGCGACCCGCGCCGCTGGCCCGCCGAGCCGGGCATCCCCGGCGTCGTGCGCATGTTCGACCCGTACACCTACCGCTGCCCCGCCGGCCACCCCGACCCGTGCCCGGTCTGCAGCGGCGGCCCACACCTGGAGGAGATCCTCCAGTACGAGGGCCCGCACACCGTCGCGGCCGTGATCCTCGAGACGGTGACCGGGACGAACGGGATCATCGTCCCGCCCGACGGCTACCTGCAGTCGATCCGCGAGACCTGCGACAAGTACGGGATCCTGCTGATCGCCGACGAGGTGATGGCCGGCTTCGGCCGCACCGGCGAGTGGTTCGCCGTCGACAACTGGGGCGTCGTCCCGGACATCATCACGATGGCGAAGGGCATCAACTCGGGCTACATCCCGCTCGGCGCGATGGCGGTGCGCGAGCCGATCGCCGAGTGGACGCGCGACAAGTACTTCGCCGGCGGCCTCACCTACAGCGGCCACCCGCTCGCCTGCGCGGTCGGCGTCGCCTCGATCGAGGCGTTCCGCGAGGAGGGGATCGTCGAGCACGCGAACTCGCTCGGGCCGGTGTTCCAGGAGGCGCTCGAAGGTCTCGCCGCGAAGCACCCGTCGATCGGCGAGGTGCGCGGACTCGGCTGCTTCTGGGGGCTCGAGCTCGTCAAGGACCGGGAGACGCGCGAGCCGCTCGTCCCGTTCAACGCGGGCGGCGAAGCGGCGGCGCCGGTGGCGAGGATGGCGAAGGCGGCGCTCGAGCGCGGCCTCTACCTGATGACCCACTGGAACGTCGTCATGGTGTGCCCGCCGCTGACGATCACGCACGAGGAGCTGTCCGAAGGGATCGCCATCCTGGACGACGTCCTTGCCGTCGCCGACGAATACGTCACAGGCTGAGACCTGCCTCCGCTGCGGAGCGGAGATGGAGTGGCGCCAGTCCACCTGGCAGTGTCCACGCTGCCGGTTCAAGCTCGGCTGCTGCGAGGGCGAGGCCGGTGACTGCCGAGATCCGGGCTAGCCTCGAGCAGCTCGAGGGGTCGGGGCTCGACCTGCCGGTCGTCCTCTGCTGGCTCGTCCGCGACGCGGTCGCGATCCCCGAGCCGGAGCTGAAGGCGGCAGGACGGCGCGCGATGCTCGTGCTCGCTGCGGGCGGCGACCCCCACCGCGACCTCGAGCTCGACTCGGTGGCCGTGGAGCGCCTCGCCGGCGAGCTCGACTCGCCGGAGCGGCGCACGCAGCTCGCGGACGCGCTCGCCGTGCTTCCGGCGGACGGGCTCGCGGCGGTGAGCGCCGCTCGCGAGGCGCTCCTCGCCGAGCCGGAGCTCGCCTGGCGCAGCTTCGCGCTCGCCCTCCTCGCGGACGAGATCGCCGAGGAGTAACGCCGGTACTCTGAGCGGCCAGGTGGCGATCTCCACCCCCGATCCGCGCCGCCGGGTGAAGCGACCCCGGAACCTCTCCGGGAAGCGCCGCGTGCAGCCGTACTCGCGCGTCGACGCGCCGTACTTCCGCAGCCCCGGCTTCTACGTCCGCGTCGGCGGCCTCGCGGTCGTGGTCGCCGTGGCGATCGCGCTGCTCGTGCTGCGCGCGTGGTCGATCCAGGTGCTCCACGGCCCGCAGTACGCGGCGCAGGCGCATTCGCAAGCGTTCCGCACCGTCGACCTGCGCGGCCCCCGCGGCGCGATCGTCGACTCGCACGGCCGGCTGCTCGTCGGGACGACCGGCACGATCGTCGTCGCCGCCGACCCGAGCGCCCTCGGCTCCACCGACAAGCACGGGATCTGGCACGCCAGCCGCTCCGGCAAGGCCGCCCTCGAGCGCTTCTCGCGGATGTCGCTGACACCGCTGAACACGCTCACGACGAGGATCCGGCGCTCGGTGATCCGCTCGCCGTTCGCGCCGGCGGTCGTGCTCCCCCACCCGCGGCACGGGCTCGCCGTCTACCTCCAAGAGCGCGCCGCCACCTACCCGAACTTCAAGATCGAGGCGGAGCCGTCGCGCCTCTACCCGCGAGGCGCGCTCGGCAGCGAGTTCCTCGGCCTGCTCGGCGAGGTGACGCAGGAGGAGCTGGCGACGCCGCGGTACGCGAACGCGACCCCGGGCGAGGTCGTCGGCCAGAGCGGGATCGAGAAGCTCTACGACTCCGTCCTCAACCCCGGCTTCCTGGCCGCGAAGCTGCGCGTCGACTCGATGGGCCGGATCGCCGGTCCGCTCGAGCTGCCGAAGAACAAGCCGCTGCCGACGCTCCGGCTGACGATCGACTCGCACCTGCAGCGCGTCGCCGAGAAAGCGGTGCAGGACGGGATGGCGCTCGCGCGCGCGAATGGCCAGCATCCGACCGGCGGCTCCGCGGTCGCCATCAACCCGAACACGGGCGCGATCTACGCGATCGCGAGCCAGCCCACGTTCAACCAGGTGCGAGCGGAGAACGACCCGAACTACGTCTCGCACCTCTACCAGGACAAGACCGGCCCGACGCTCGACCGCGCGATCGCCGGCGTCTATCCGACCGGCTCCACCTTCAAGCCGATCATCGCGGAGGCGGCGCTCTCGGCCGGGATCATCACGCCGACGACGCCACAGCTCTGCTCCGGCTCCTTCGTCCTCGGCGGCACGATCTTCCACAACGTCGAGGCGGGCGTCTACTCGGAGATGACGCTGCCGACCGCGCTCGCCGAGTCGTGCGACAC
>DASZYW010000227.1:0-11807 GCA_035545195.1 Gaiellaceae bacterium | reverse complement strand
TTGAGACGCGCCGGCAACGCGACGGTTGGGCCGCAGCAGCGCCTCCACCGATCCCGGGATGCTAGGCCCGCCGCCATGCCCATTGCAAGAGGGATTTGACAATGTAGGCTCGCGAAGCCATGAACTTCTGGCTGGACAGCGCGGAGGTCGACGGCGAGCAGCGGGCCGGCGGCGAGGTCGCGACGGCGCTCTTCGGGGCCGCGCGCGGCTGCGACGTCTTCGAGCAGCGCATCCTGCGCTTCCCGGGCGGCGGCGCCGAGCGGCGCGACGACGAGCGCGACGAGGTGCTCTACGTGCTGGCCGGGAGCGGCGCCGCGACGGTCGGCCGCGAGCTGTACGAGCTGGCGCCGGGCACGGCCGTCTTCGTCGCGGCCGGGACGCCCTGGCGCGTCGAGCGGTCGGAGGGCCTCTGCGTCCTGTCGGTGCTCGTGAACGCCCCCGCCGAGGCGGGCGGCACGCACGCGGTGCTCTCCTGGGGCGACCGCGCGAGCGCGACGGCGGGCCGCCAGTTCACGCTGCTCGCGACGCCCGAGCACGGCTGCGCCTCGGTGACGCAGTTCGTCGGCTTCATCCCGGCCGGCCGCGCGCCCGACCACTTCCACACCTACGACGAGGTCGTCTACGTCCTGGAGGGCGAAGGCGCCCTCCACATCGACGGCGAGTCGCGGCCGCTGCACCCGGGCGCGTGCGTCCACCTGCCGGCGCGGCTCGTCCACTGCCTCGAGAACTTCGGCCCCGGGGAGATGCAGGTGCTCGGGGTCTTCCGCCCGGCCGGCTCCCCGGCCGAGGCCTATTACCCCGACGGAACGAAGGCGGTCTACTGATGCCACGGATCGAACGGAGAGCGGAGATCGTCTGGGAGGGGAACGTCGCGCGCGGCGCCGGCTCGCTGACGGCGGCGTCGAGCGGCGCCTTTCGCGAGCTGCCGTTCTCCCTACCGACGCGGATCGGCGCGCCGGAGGGGAAGACGAGCCCCGAGGAGCTGCTCGCGGCCGCGCACGGAGGCTGCCTGACGATGTCGCTCGCGAGCGAGCTCTCGCAGGCGGGCACGCCGCCGACGCGGCTCGACGTCTCCTGCCTGATCGTGATGGACGAGGTCGAGGGGCAGGGCCACCAGATCGTCGCGTCGCGCGTCGAGGCGGTCGCGGCCGCGGACGGTCTCGACGACGCCGGCCTGCAGAAGGCGCTCGCCGCCGCCGACGAGGGCTGCCCGTTCTCGGCGCTGCTCCGTCGCGCGGGCGCCGAGGTGCACTCCTCCGCGCGGCTCGCATGACGTTCCGCGAGCTCGCGGGCGCGCGGCGCACGCACAAGGCGTTCGGCCCGGAGCCGCTCCCGCGCGAGACGCTGCTCGAGCTGCTCGAGGTGGCGCAGCTCGCACCGACGCACCACATGACGCAGCCGTGGCGCTTCCGCGTCGTCGGCCCCGAGACGCTCGCCGCGTTGAAGGAGGTCGCCGGCGAGAAGGAGGCAGCGAAGCTCGACCGCGCGCCGACGCTCGTCGTCGCGTCGGCGACGCTCACCGGCGACCTCGTCCAGGACGAGGAGGACGTGTGCGCGACCGCCGCCGCGGTCATGCTCGTCCTGCTCGCCGCGACCGAGCGCGGGGTCGCCACCTACTGGCGGACGCCGTCGGTGCTGCGGACGCGGCCCGGCCGCGCAGCGCTCGGGATCCCGGACGGCGAGCGCGTGCTCGGGCTGCTCCACTTCGGCCCCGCCGAGCGCGAGCCGGCGCCGCGCGAGCGCGAGCCGGTCGAGACGTACGCGCAGTTCCTTCCGTAGCGGCTCCGGGTCATTCCGGATGGCGGCCCGGAGCCCCGCGCCGCATCCTGGAGCCATGGAAACCACGACCGACACCGTCCTCCCGAGCCCGCGACGGCTCTACCGGCCGCACGGCCACCGCTACCTCGGCGGCGTCTGCGCCGGCCTCGGCCGCTACTTCGACCTCTCCCCCGCGATCTACCGAATCGCGTTCGTCGTGCTCGCCCTCGCGGGCGGGACGGGGATCCTCGTCTACCTCGCCGCCTGGGCCGTGATGCCGGAGGAGGGGAGCGAGGACTCGTGGGCGAGCGGCGTGCTGCGCCGCCACCGCGACCATCCCTCCCGCCTGATCGGGCTGGGCGTGATCGGCTTCGCGCTCGTGCTCGCCCTCTCGGAGGCGCGCTTCTGGCCGAGCCCCGGCAACCTCTGGCTCGCGCTCGTCCTGCTCGTCGTCGGCGTCGCGTGGTGGCAGCTGGCCGAGCGGCGGCCGATCTCGGCGGAGGAGAGCGCCGGCCCGGCCGAGCCGCGCCGGCGGCGCCGCTGGCCGTGGATCCTCGTGGCGACCGTCCTCGTCGTCCCCGTCGCGACCGCGCTCGCGCTCGCGTTCACGGTCAGCGTCCCGTTCTCGGCGGGCTTCGGCAACCGCGACTACGAGCCCGCGTCGCTGACGAGCGTCCAGTCGAAGTACGAGCTGGGCGTCGGCCACCTCCAGCTCGACCTCGCCAACGTGCCGTTCCCGGTCGGCGTCACCCACATCAGGACCCACGTCGGCATCGGCGCGCTCAGCATCACGGTGCCGCGCAACGTGACGGTCGAGATCGACGGCCGCGCGCAGGTGGGCGACGTCCGCCTGCTCGGCCAGGACTCGAACGGAACCCACGTCCGGCAGGAGCTGACCGACCGGACCGGCAGCGGCCGCGTGCTCGACCTCGACGCCCACGTCGGGATCGGCCAGGTCCGGGTCGACCGCGCCTACGGGTGAGCACGGCGCCCCTCAGGCTCCCGCTCGGCGTCGCGCGCCCGCGGGAAGGACGCGTCGCGGCCGGCGTCTGCGCCGGCCTCGCCGCGCGCGGGCGCACCGACGCGACGCTCGTCCGGCTCGCGTTCGCGCTCTTCTCGCTCGCAGCGGGCGCGGGCCTCGTCGCCTATCTCGGCCTCTGGGCCCTGCTCCCCGAGGAGCCCGCGGTCGCGGTGCCGCGCAGGCGGCGCGTTGCCGGAGTGATCCTCGTCCTGATCGCAGCGCAGGTCGCGCTGCACGGGCTCGGCCTCGGCAACTCGCTCGTCTGGCCGCTGATCCTCGTCTCGCTCGCCTACGTCACCTGGACGAACGGCGACGACCTCGGGATGCGGCCGCGCGCCCGCCGCGTCGTCGCCGGCGTCCTCGTCGTCTTCGCCGTCTTCGGCTTCGTCGGCACGAACGCGCGCGGGACGGCCTCGACCCTGCTCGCGCCGGGCGCGGTCGCGGTCGCGCTGCTGCTCGTGCTGGTGCCGTGGGCCTGGCGGCTCGTGCGCGAGCGCGACGCCGAGCGCGACGCGCGCGTCCGCGTCGAGGAGCGCGCCGACCTCGCGGCGCGCGTCCACGACTCCGTCCTGCAGACGCTCGCCCTGATCCAGCGCGAGCCCGACCCGCGCCGCGTCCAAACGCTGGCGCGTCGCCAGGAGCGCGAGCTGCGCGCGTGGCTCTATCCCGACCGCGAGCCCGCCGCAGCGGGGACGCTCGCCGACGCGATCGAGTCGGCGTCGGCGGAGATCGAGGAGCTGCACGGCGTCCGCGTCGAGGTCGTCCGCACGGGCGACGCGCCCGTGGACGAGCGCGTGCGCGAGCTCGTGCTCGCCGCGCGCGAGGCGATGGGCAACGCGGCCAAGCACTCCGGAGTCGAGGAGGTCTCGGTCTTCGTCGACGCCTCGCCGGAGCGGATCTCCGTCTACGTGCGGGATCGCGGCGTCGGCTTCGACCCGGGCGCGGTGCCCGCCGACCGGCGCGGGATCGCGCACTCGATCCGCGAGAGAATGGAGCGCGTGCACGGCACCGCCACGATCGCGTCCGCGCCCGGCGGAGGCACAGAGGTCGAGCTGGAGCTCGTCTCGTGAGCCGCCCGCTGCGCCGCGTCGTGCTCGTCGACGACCACGACCTGTTCCGCGCCGGCGTCCGCAGCCAGCTGGGGAAGGGCGTCGAGGTGGTCGGCGAGGCGGGCTCGGTCGCGGACGCCGTGCCGCTGATCAAGGAGCTCGACCCCGACGTCGTCCTGCTCGACGTCCATCTGCCCGACGGCGGCGGGCAGGCCGTGATCGTCCAGGTCGCGCCGGAGCGCCCGGGCGTCCGCTTCCTCGCGCTCTCCGTCTCGGACGCGGCGGAGGACGTGATCGGCGTGATCCGCGCCGGCGCCCGCGGCTACGTGACGAAGACGATCTCGGGCGAGGAGCTGACCGAGGCGATCCACCGCACCGCCGACGGCGACGCGGTCTTCTCGCCGCGCCTCGCGGGCTTCGTGCTCGACGCATTCCGCGGCGGCGAGGTGACCGGCTCCGGCGACCCCGAGCTCGACCAGCTCACCGCCAGGGAGCGCGAGGTGCTGCAGCTGATCGCACGCGGCTACCGCTACAAGGAGATCGCGGCGCGGCTCCACCTCTCCGCCCGCACGGTCGAGTCGCACGTCTCCGCAGTCCTGCGCAAGCTGCAGCTCTCGAGCCGCCACGAGCTGACGCGCTGGGCGGCCGAGCGCCGCCTCATCTGAGCTCGCCGATCCCGCCCGCGCTACGTTGGCGGGACAGACCGGCAGCGAGAGGAGTGAGGGACGTGACCGACAGCGTCAGCGAGAGCGAGAACCCCGTCATCCCGAGCCCGACCCCGACGGACGGACGGCCGAGAACGAACCAGGACTGGTGGCCGAACCAGCTCGACCTCCGCGTCCTCCACCACCATTCGGCGCTGTCGAACCCGCTCGGCGCCGACTTCGACTACCGCCGCGAGTTCGAGCGCCTCGACCTCGACGCGCTCCGGCAGGACCTCGTCGAGCTGATGACCTCGTCGCAGGAGTGGTGGCCTGCCGACTTCGGCCACTACGGCGGCCTCTTCATCCGCATGAGCTGGCACGCCGCCGGCACCTATCGCATCGCGGACGGCCGCGGCGGCGGCGGGCAGGGCGCGCAGCGCTTCGCGCCGCTGAACAGCTGGCCGGACAACGCGAACCTCGACAAGGCGCGGCGGCTGCTCTGGCCGATCAAGCAGAAGTACGGCCAGGCGCTCTCCTGGGCCGACCTGCTCGTCTTCGCGGGCAACGTCGCGTTGGAGTCGATGGGCTTCGAGACGTTCGGCTTCGGCTTCGGCCGCGAGGACATCTGGGAGCCCGAGGAGATGTACTGGGGCCCCGAGGACACGTGGCTGGGCGACGAGCGCTACGCCGGCGACCGCGAGCTCTCCGGCCCGCTCGGCGCCGTCCAGATGGGCCTGATCTACGTCAACCCGGAGGGGCCGAACGGCGTCCCCGACCCGCTGGCGGCCGCGCGCGACATCCGCGAGACGTTCGGGCGCATGGCGATGAACGACGAGGAGACGGTGGCGCTGATCGCGGGCGGCCACAGCTTCGGCAAGACGCACGGCGCCGGCCCCGCCGACAACGTCGGCCCGGAGCCGGAGGCGGCGCCGCTCGAGGCGCAGGGCCTCGGCTGGCTGAGCAGCTACGGCTCGGGCAAGGGCACGGACACGATCACGAGCGGGCTCGAGGTGACGTGGACGCCGACGCCCACCGCCTGGGGCAACGGCTTCTTCGACAGCCTCTTCGGCCACGAGTGGGAGCTGACCGAGAGCCCGGCGGGCGCGAAGCAGTGGCAGGCGACCGACGGCTCCGGGATGACGATGCTCACCACCGACCTGGCGCTGCGCGAGGACCCGGTCTACGCCGAGATCTCGCGCCGCTTCCACGAGCATCCGGACGAGTTCGCGCGGGCGTTCGCGAAGGCCTGGTACAAGCTGCTCCACCGCGACATGGGCCCGGTGACGCGCTACCTCGGCCCGTGGGTGCCCGAGCCGCAGCTCTGGCAGGACCCGGTGCCGGCCGCCGAGCACGAGCCGCTCTCCGAGCAGGACGTCGCGGCGCTGAAGCAGGCGCTGCTCGGCTCCGGCCTCTCGATCCAGCGACTCGTGGCCACCGCGTGGAGCGCCGCGGCGTCGTTCCGCGGCACCGACAAGCGCGGCGGCGCCAACGGCGGCAGGCTGCGCCTCGCGCCGCAGAAGGACTGGGAGGTCAACGAGCCCGCGGAGCTGGCGACGGCGCTGGAGACGCTCGAGCGGGTGCGGCAGGAGTTCGGCAAGCCCGTCTCGCTCGCCGACGTGATCGTCCTCGGCGGCTGCGCGGCGGTCGAGCAGGCGGCGAGAGACGCCGGCTTCGACGTCGTCGTGCCGTTCTCGCCGGGCCGCACCGACGCCTCGCAGGAGCAGACCGACGTCGAGTCGTTCGCCGTCCTGGAGCCGCGCCACGACGGCTTCCGCAACTCCGCGCGGGCCGGCGAGCCGATGCCGCTCGAGCACGGCCTGCTCGACCGCGCCTACATGCTCCGGCTCACTGCGCCCGAGCTGACGGCGCTCGTCGGCGGGCTGCGCGCGCTCGACGCGAACCACGCCCACTCGCAGCACGGCGTCCTCACCGACCGGCCCGGCGCGCTGACGAACGACTTCTTCGTCAACCTGCTCGACATGCGCACCGAGTGGACGAAGTCGGACGACCTCGTCTACGAGGGCCGCGACCGCGCGACCGGCGAGCTCCGCTGGACGGCGACCGCGGTCGACCTCGTCTTCGGCTCGCACTCGCAGCTTCGGGCGCTCGCCGAGGTCTACGCGGCGGCAGACGGCGCGACGAGGCTCGTCCACGACTTCGTCGCCGCGTGGGACAAGGTGATGAACCTGGACCGCTTCGACCTCCGCTGAGCCGCCTGGTGTTGCACGTGCTGCGAACGGGCATGAGAGGTGCATGACCCTCGAGCAGGCCGAGTTCTCGATCGAGTGCCCGCACTGCCACAAGCAGTTCCAGGCGGAGCCGCTGCCCGTCGGCCGCGCGGCGCGCTACCACGGGTTCAAGTGCCCGCACTGCAACCTGTTCGTCCCGATCTCGCGGGCCGAGCAGGAGCCGCTCTCGCGCGACACGGATGCCGGCTAGCTAACTGACGGCGTCGCGGAGCGCCTGCGCCTCGGGCAGGTGCTCGAGCTTCTTGAGCGTGTTGTTCTCGATCTGACGGATCCGCTCGCGGGTGACGCCGAAGGCGCGGCCGACCTCCTCGAGCGTCCGCGGCGGGCCGCCGAGCAGGCCGAAGCGGAGCTCGATCACCTGCCGTTCCCGCTTGGGCAGCGCGGCGAGCGCGTTCTCGACGTCCTCGCGCCGGAGCGAGAGCTGCGCCGTGTCGAACGGCGACTCCGCCTGCTCGTCCTCGACGAAGTCGCCGAGCGCGGAGTCCTCCTCCTCGCCGATCGGCTTCTCCAGCGAGACCGGCAGCTGGGACATGCGCAGGATCTCGCGCACCTCCTCGGTCGTCATCTCGAGCTCCTCGGCGATCTCCTCGGCGTTCGGCTCGCGGCCGAGGCGCTGGACGAGTTGCCGCTCGATGTGCACGACCTTGTTCAGCTTCTCGACCATGTGCACCGGGATGCGGATCGTGCGCGCCTTGTCGGCGATCGCGCGCGTGACCGCCTGCCGGATCCACCAGGTCGCGTAGGTGGAGAACTTGTAGCCCTTGCGGTAGTCGAACTTCTCCACCGCGCGGATCAGGCCGAGTGAGCCCTCCTGGATCAGGTCGAGGAAGGAGAGGCCGCGGCCGAGGTAGCCCTTCGCGATCGAGACGACGAGGCGGAGGTTCGCCTCGATCATCGCCGTCTTCGCGGACATGTCGCCGCGCTCGATCCGCTTCGCCAGGGAGACCTCCTGGTCGGCGGTGAGCAGCGGCACCTTGCCGATCTCCCGCAGGTACAGCCGCAGCGAGTCGAGCGAGGGCTCGACGGTGAGGTCGAGCTTCGGCAGCGCCGGCACCTTCTCGTCCTCGGGCTGGATCTCCTGGTGGGGCGGCGCCTTGTGCTGCTCGCCCTCGACCAGGTCGATGCCCTGCTCGCTGATGTGCGTGTAGAAGTCCTCGACCTGCTCCTTCGTCAGCTCGACGTCCTCGAGCCCCTTGACGATCTCGTCGTAGCTGAGGAAGCCCTTCTCCTTCCCTTCGGCTACGAGCTTGTGGAGCTCTTCGACGTCGGGGAGAGAGATGTCGACGGTGAGCACGTATCGAACCTCCGGCTGTGGTGGGAGACCGTTCCGCTGAACTCGACCTGCACGAGCCGGTGGCGACCCATCCCCGGCTCTCCTCGAAGTGAGCCGGATATTAGTGACGCGTTACTGGTCCGTAAAGAACGTGTCGGTCTGTCACATGCGGAGGGCGATCTCGCCCACGCGCTCGTGGCGGCTGTTCTCCACCGGGACGACGGCGAGGGCCTCGAGCGGGACGCCGAGCGGGCCGAGCAGCGCGGCGAGCGCGGGCCCGAGAGCGCGGCTCCCCGTTCCGTCCTCGACCTTGAGCGCGACGCCGAGGCCGTCCTGGTCGGCCGCGCAGAGCAGGCCCTCGGCACCGCCCTTCGCGATCCAGCCCGGCGCCGCGCGCATCAGCTCGTAGTCGACGCCGTCCGGGCCGCCGACGAGGTCGGGGCGAGCCTGCATCGCGCGGGCGACGCGCTTGCCGCCCGGAAGGTGCGGCAGCCGGGCGTAGGCGCGGGCCATCGTCTCGAGCGGCAGCGCGAAGGTGACGACGCCGCAGCCGTCGGTCGCGGTCGGCATCCGGTCGGGCTCGACCTCGGCCGCCTCGGCGTGCGCGTCGCGGCAGCCGAGCTGGACGGGATGGCCGGGGAGCCGGTAGCCGGTCGCGTCCCAGCCCCGGCTGCGGCAGAGCGCGAGCATCCCGGCGTGCTTGCCGGAGCAGTTGTGGTGGATCTTCTGCGGCGGCCGGCCCTCCTGGAGGCCGAGCTCGAGCTCGTCCTCGTCGGCCGGGGCCGCGGCGAGCAGCGCGCGCACCGCGTCCACCTGCTCCGGCGTGTCGCGGTGCGAGGCGCAGGCGATCGCGATCTCGACGTCGCTCAGGTCGTCGCGGGCGCGCACGAGCGGCAGCGCCTGGAGCGGCTTCGAGGAGGAGCGCATGAAGCAGACGAGCTGCGGGTCGCCCGCGGCCGCGACGACCGCGCCGGCGCGCACCGCGACGGCGTGGACGCGGTGCCGCGCCTCGACCGTCCCGTTGCGGCGCACCTCCACCAGGATCGGCTCGGCCATCTCCGGAGCGTATTCGCGGGGCGCTCGCGCCGGCGCCACGTTCCGGCCTTGCGAATGGTCGGGATTTGCCGTATGTTCGGGATATGCCGTCCGTTGCGACGCCCCCGGCAGCGCCCGCCGAGCGCGAGCTCGACTACGACGCTCCCGACACGCTCGTCGTCGACCGGCCGGAGCAGCTGAAGGCGCTCTCCGACGAGCTCCGCTCGAACGTGATCGCTCTTCTCCGCGAGCGGGCCTTCTCGACGCAGCAGCTCGCGGCCGCGCTGGGGATCCCGAAGGGCACGGTCGGACACCACCTGAAGGTGCTCGAGGAGGCCGGCCTGATCCGTGTCGTCCGCACGCGCAAGGTGCGCGCCGTGACGGAGAAGTTCTACGGCCGCACGGCGCGGCTCTTCCTCTTTCGGACCGAGGATCCCGCGGACGCGCGCGCGCTCGGCGCGACGACCCTCCGCCAGGCGGCGAACGAGATCGAGCGCGCGCCCGCCGGCGCCGACTTCGGCCACGTCAAGGCGCGCCTGACCGAGAAGGACGCGCTCCGGTTCGAGCGGCGGCTGAAGAAGCTGATGGACGATTTCCTCGCTGCGGACACGCACGGCGGCGAGCCGAGCGCGCTCCTCGGGGCGCTCTACCGGAGGCCCAGTGCCTAGGTTCTCTTTCCGCCGTCCCACCGGGGCCCTCTGGAGCCACGGCGACTTCCTGAAGCTGTGGACCGGCCAGACGATCAGCGAGTTCGGCTCGTCGGTCTCCGGGCTCGCGATCCCGATCCTGGCGGCGGTCAGCCTGCACGCGAGCCCGTTCGAGTTCTCACTCCTCGGCGTGCTCGGCTTCCTGCCCTTCATCCTCTTCGCTCTGCCCGCCGGCGTCTGGGTCGACCGGCTCCGGCGGCGCCGGATCCTGATCGTCGGCGACGCCTCCCGGGCGGTGCTGCTCGCATTGATCCCGATCCTCTGGGCAACGCACGAGCTGCGGATCTGGCACCTGCTCGTCCTCCAGTTCGTGATCGGCGTCTTCACCGTCTTCTTCGACGTCGCCTACCAGTCGTACCTCCCGGCGCTGATCCAGCGTGAGCACCTCGTCGACGGGAACGCGAAGCTGCAGCTGACGGTCAGCGTCGCGCAGGTCGCCGGCCCGGGCATCGCCGGCTCGCTGATCGCCGCGCTCACCGCGCCGTACGCGATCGTCGTCGACGCGATCAGCTTCGTCTTCTCCAGCGGCTTCATGATCACGATGCGCCACCGCGAGGAGCCGCCGCGCCACGACGCGTCGGAGCCGCGCCCGAAGATGTGGCCGCAGGTGAAGGAGGGACTCGCCTGGGTCTTCGGCCATCGCTGGCTGCGCTGGATCGTCGTGTGCACGGGCCTTGCGAACTTCTTCGGCGCGGGCGTGCTCTTCGCGATCGCCGTCCTCTATCTCGTGCGCGACCTGCACCTCTCGGCGTTCGAGATCGGCTTCGTGCTCGCGGTCGGGAGCGCCGGCTCGATCGTCGGCGCCCTCGCGACGAGCCGCCTCAACAAGCTGATCGGCGTCGGGCCGACGATCGTCGCCACCTCGATCATGTTCTCGCTCGGCGGGCTCGGCTACCCACTCGCGCCGCGCGGGTTCCCGCTCCCCGTCCTGATGCTCGCCCAGGCCCTCTTCGGCTTCGGCGGTGTCGCCTACAACATCACGCAGGTCAGCCTGCGCCAGGCGATCACGCCCGAGCGGCTGCAGGGACGGATGAACGCGGCGGTGCGCTGGGTGATCTGGGGCACGATCCCGCTCGGATCGCTCGCCGGCGGCGCGTTCGGAACGTGGTGGGGCCTGAAGACGGCGCTCTGGATCGGCGCGATCGGCGGCTGCTTCACCTTCCTGCCGGTGGCGCTGACCTCGATCCGCTCGATCCGCGAGATGCCGGCGCCGGTCGACGAGCTCACGCCCGCGCAGGCGGAGCTCGAAGGCGGCCTCGTGGAGGGACAGCCGCTCCCGGCGCCGGCGGCGGCCGACGCCTAGATCCGCTAGGTCGTCGTCCGCCGCCGGTAGAGCACGGTCGCAAGCGGTGCGCAGATCGCGAGGAGCACGCCCGACCAGAGAAGCGAGGCGAGCACCGGATGCTGCATCGGCCAGGCCTGAACGGCGGCCGACGGGTTCGGGTTCGCGAAGAGCTGTCGCCCGGCGGCGGTCACGGCGCTGACCGGGTTCCAGTCGGCGATCGTCCGGAGCACGCTCGGCATGTGCTGGGTGGGGACGAGTCCGTTCGAGACGAAGGCGAGCGGGAAGAGGACGAGGAAGCCCGTCCCCGCCGCGGCCTCCGGGCTCTTGCTGACGATGCCGACGCACGCGCAGTACCACGACATCCCGTAGGCGAAGAGCAGGAACAGCCCGAGGCCGCCGAGCGCACCGAGGACGCTTCCCGGCCGCCAGCCGATCGCGAGTCCGGTCAGGACGACGATCGAGGAGCAGAGTGCCGCGGTGAGCAGGTCTGCGAGCGAGCGGCCGACGAGCACGGCCGGGCGCCAGAGCGGCAGCGTCCGGAAGCGGTCGATCACGCCGGCTGCGAGGTCGGTGCTGAGGCCGACCGCCGTGCCCATCGACGATGTCGTGAGATTGAGCGCGAGCAGCCCGGCGAGCGCGAACTCCTTGTAGCTCCCTCCGTGCGGGAGGACGATCCCCGCGCCGAAGACGTAGACGAAGAGCAGTGTGAAGAGCACCGGCTGGACGGTCGCGTCGGAGAGCTGCATCGGCTCGCGCCGGATGTGGAGGAGGTTGCGCCAGGTGAGG
>DASZYW010000226.1:0-2456 GCA_035545195.1 Gaiellaceae bacterium | reverse complement strand
CCGGAGCTCGGGATCGCCGGCCGGGCGCCCGAGCACCTCGATCCGCCCGGCGCGGACACGCTGGACGCCGACAACCGACCGCAGAAGCGTCGTCTTGCCGCTGCCGCTCGGCCCGAGAAGCCCGGTGACGACCCCGGCCTCGACGGAGAGGGAGACGCCGGACAGGACCCGGGTCCCGCCGCGGTCGACGTCGAGCCCGTCGATCTCGATCGAGTGCATTTCCGTAGTGTCTCGCGCCGCCGGTCAGTCGCGGCTCCGATGCGTACGCAACGCCCTCGGGCGATGCTCGGTCCGGCAACCAACGAGCATCCACCTGTCGGAGAGCGTGCGAAGGCCGCAGGCAGCGACGTCCGCGTCGACGTGCGTGCACGGCGGTTTGCGCACGGGGTCAGGCACGCGTCGCGGTCTAGCGCTTCGCGCCTTCCGCACGCTGCACCTTCGCCGAGGCGCTCGGGACGTAGGCGCAGCCGGGATCCTCGGCGAGGACGTCCCCAGTCGCGGCGTAGGCACGCGCGCGACTGCCGCCACACCGCGCGCGGAACTCGCAGACGCCGCAGCGTCCGCCGAGGCGCGCGGTGTCGCGGAGCGAGACGAAGAGCGGGTGCTCGCGGTAGACGCGGACGATGTCGTCGCTCCGCACGTTGCCGGCGGTGAGCGGCAGGAAGCCGCTCGGGCAGATCGCGCCGAGATGGTCGACGAAGAGGAACCCGTTGCCGTCGGTGACGGCGCGGCCTCGCGCGCCCGCGCCTGCGCGCCGGTCGTCGAGCACGCGGTGGTAGTGAGGTGCCTCGGTCGTCTTGATGCCGAACGGGGCGCCGGCCTGCAGGCGAGCCGCCCACCGAAGGACGCCCTCGATCTCGTCGGCGCTCAGTCCCTGCTCGGCGGTTGCGCGCCCGACGGGAATGAGGAAGAAGAGCGCCCAGAGGACGGCGCCCGTCTGCTCGACGGCTTCTGCGATGGCGGGTAGGTCGGCGACCGTCTGGCGGCAGACCGTGGTGTTGATCTGCAACGGGAGACCGAGCGCGCGCGCGTCCTCGATGATCCGCATGGTGTAGCGGTATGACCCGCGCACCCGCCGGAAGGCGTCGTGCGTCTCGGCGTCCGAGCCGTCCAGGCTCACGGCAAGCCGGGCCAGCCCGGCAGCACGCACCTCCTCGAGCCGCGTGTGCGTGACCGCGGCGGTTCCGCTCGGGGTCAGCCCCACGGTGAGACCGCGGTCGACTCCGTGCCTCACGAGCTCTGCGATGTCGCGCCGGCGCATCGGGTCTCCGCCGGTGAGCACGAAGAGCGGCTTCCGCAGCCCGAACGCCGCGACGCGATCGATCAGCCGCACCCCTTCCGCGGTGGTCAGCTCACGGGGGTCGCGGCGTGGGATCGCTTCGGCGCGGCAGTGGACGCAGGCGAGGGCGCACGCCCGCGTCACCTCCCAGATGACGATGAACGGAGCCGAGGCGAACACGATACGGAGGACACTCGCTACGCGGGCCGGCCGTGGCCCGATGCACGTCGATCAGTCCGGGAGCACGTTCGCGACACGACCGGCGGTCGCCCGGGACGAGAGCGCAACCGGCCCCGTCTCACGTCATCGGCACCTGCCGGAGCAGGCGCGGCTCGATGCGGTCGAGGATCTCGCTCAGGCTCGCACCGGTCGCGGTGATGCCGTGATTCCGCAGACCGACCACCGCTTGCGCCGGATCGTCAGCCGCCGCGACGAGGGCAGCGACGCTCTCCGCCAGCTCCGCGCTCCCGCAGGGATAGTTGATCTCCGTCGCCGCGATCCCCTCGATCCACGCGTGCACGTGCAGGATCGCACCGACCTGCGGGTTCTGGCGGTAGATCATCCAGTGCTCGATCGCGTCGACGGAGACCCGCCGCGGCTCGACCCCCGGGGGGACGCTCAGGATCATCCGGCCCGCGTCGACGTCGTAGCCCGCGACGAGGAGGATGTCGCGCCCCGGCTCGGTCAGCCGGGACTTGTCGACGCCGCTTGCGCTCATCCAGAACCGGGTGTCGTCGTTGCGGGCGGAGAGGTTGCCATAGGAGAGGCCGCCGATCGCGTACAGCCGTTTGATGTGGCGCAGGTCGCGCTCGCTGACGAGCTCCTCCACGGGAAACGGTGCGGGCAGCAGTCCGAGTCGGTCGAGACGGCGTCCGGCCTCACCGATCTCGCGCGTCTTCTCGTTGCCGTCCCAGAGCTCCGGTTCCAGGTCTCGGCGGAACTCGTTCTCGATCACGAGCCGCGCGGTCGCGAGCGGAGCGAGCCGGTCGACCACGGCTGCCGCCAGCCCGGCGTTCTCCGGGACGAGGTAGTAGCCGCGTTCCATGGTCGTGAAGAGCACTCCGTGCCCGGGCACGTAGCAGAGGCTGATGTTCGCCAGAGCGCGGACGAGCATCGGATACGTCTCGCGCAGCCCGTCTTCCGGCAGCTCGCTGCGACTCCAGAGCGCAGCGACGAA
>DASZYW010000225.1:0-4446 GCA_035545195.1 Gaiellaceae bacterium | reverse complement strand
CGCGGAGCGCTGTTCTTCTACTCGTGCGTCCCGGCGTCCGAGTTCGGCGGGTGGCCGGCGGGCGTGCCGGTGCAGATCCACGGCATGGACGCCGATCCCTACTTCGTCGGCGAAGGCGACGTCGACGCCGCGCGCGCGATCGTCGCCGCGAACGAGGACGCCGAGCTCTTCCTCTACCCCGGCAGGGAGCACACCTTCGCCGACTCGAGCCTGCCGTCCTACGACGCGGCGGCCGCCGCGCTGCTGACCCAGCGGGTGCTCGACTTCCTCGCGACGCGCTGAGCGCGCCGCCGGCGCGCTACAGGCGCGGGTCGACGGGCTCGCTCTCCAGGGCGAGGACGCCGAAGACGCACTCGTGCACGCGGTACAGCGGATCGCCGGCGACGAAGCGCTCGAGCGCCTCGATCCCGAGCGCGAACTCGCGGAGGGCGAGCGACCGCTTCGTCCCGAGCGCGCGCTCGCGGAGCCGGACGAGGTTCTCCGGCGCGGTGTAGTCGGGGCCGTAGATGATCCGGAGATACTCGCGGCCACGGCACTTGACCGCGGGCTGCACGAGGCCGCGCGTTCCGCGCGCGACGTAGCTCTTCGGCTTCACGACCATGCCTTCCCCGCCGCGCGCGGTCAGCTCCTCCCACCAGCGGGTCGCCTCCGCCTCGCTCGCTCCGCCGTCGAGCTGGACCTCCCGGAACGGGGTCGCGACGAACAGCTTCTCGTCGGCGGCGGCCAGCCGGGCGAGCGTCTGCATGTGCCAGACGTGGTCGCGGTCGGTCCGCGTCCTGCCGTTCGTGGCGAGCAGGTGGAACGGCGCGATGCGGATGTCGTCGATCGAGTCGACGGGCCACGAGTAGCGACGGTAGGCGTCGACGTACGCGGACGCGGCGCGTCGGCGGTCGTCGAACCGCTGCAGGACGCCGTCGACGTCGATCCCGCGCGCCTGCGTCCGCCGGAGCGCGTCGATGGCCGCAGGCAGCGCGGCGGCAGCGGCGGCGCCGACCGCCGCGTACTGCTCGCGGAGCAGCTCCTGGGCCTTCGCCGACCACGGCATCACCTCGGCGTCCAGGCAGATCCAATCGGTGTCGAGCTCGTCCCACCAGCCGAGCTTCGCCGCCGCGGCCTGAAGGCGGACGAGCGCTTCCGCCTCCAGACCGCCGCCGTCGAAGAACCGGCGTCCGGTCCGCGTGTAGCAGCAGCCGATCTCTCCGGCGGTGGCGCCGAAGCGCGCCTGGGCGGCCGCTTCGTCGCGGCAGACGACGAAGATCGCGCGGGAGCCCATGTGCTTCTCCTCGCAGACGACCTCGCCGATGCCCTGGCTGCGGTAGTAGGAGAACGCCTCGGCCGGGTGCTCCAGCAGCCCGTCCGTGCTCGCCGTCTCGGACGGCGACATCGTCGGCGGCAGGTAGATCAGCCAGCGCGGGTCGACCGCCCAGCGGCTCATCACCTCGAGCGCCGCGGTCGCGTTCTCCTCCCGGATCGTGACGTTCCCGTGGAGGCGGGTCTCGACGATTCGCTTGCCCAGCACGTCCTCGATGTCGAGGTGCTCGCGGTCGCGCTCGACCGCCGTCTCCGGCTCGGACGGGACGAGCGGCTTGACGGGCTCGTAGTACGTCTGCCGCGCCGGGACGGAGACCAGCTCGCGCTCCGGATAGCGGAGCGCCGTCAGGCGACCGCCGAAGACGCATCCGGTGTCGATGTTGATCGTCCCGTTCACCCAGACGGCGTCCGGCACCGGCGTGTGGCCGTAGACGACGGCAGCCTTGCCGCGGTACTCCCGCGCCCAGTCGTACCTGACCGGCAACCCGAACTCGTCGGTCTCGCCGGTCGTCTCGCCGAAGAGAGCGAAGTCGCGGACGCGCCGCGACGCGCGGCCCTGGAACCGTTCGCGCATGCCTGCGTGCGCGACGACGAGCCGGCCGTCGTCGAGCACGAAGTGGCTGACGAGCCGGTCGAGGAACTCGGCGACCTGCTCCTTGAGCTCCGGGGGCTCCGCGTCGAGCTGGGCGAGCGATTCGGCCAGCCCGTGCGACAGCTTCACGTCGCGGCCGCGGAGCGCGCGCACGAGCTTGATGTCGTGGTTGCCCGGAACGCAGAGCGCCGCGCCCTGCTCGACCATCGCCATCGCGAGCCGCAGCACGGGGACGACGCCGGGCCCACGGTCGACGAGGTCGCCGAGGAAGACGACGCGGCGACCCTCGGGGTGCGTCGCGGTGAACGCCTCCTCCGAGACCTCCCAGCCCAGGTCCCGCAGGAGCTGGACGAGCTCGTCGAAGCAGCCGTGGACGTCGCCGACGATGTCGAACGGCCCGTGCTCGGAGCGGCGGTTCGTCCAGGTGGGCTCGCGCTCGATGGCGGCGGCCTCGACGTCTTCCGGGGAGCGGAGGACGGCGACGTGCCGGAACCCCTCCTTGCCGAGGTACTTGAGCGACCGGCGGAGCTGCTCGCTCTGCCGGCGGATCACGTGCGGGCCGAAGTCGCGATCCGTGCGGCCGCGGTTGCGGTCTTGACAGAGCCGCTCCGGCAGGTTGAAGACGATCGCTGTCGGGAGCACGTCGTACTCGCGCGCGAGCGCGACCAGCGGCTTCCGCGCCTCGGGCTGGACGTTCGTGGCGTCGATCACCGTCAGCCGTCCCGCCGCGAGCCGCTTCGCCGCGATGAACCGCAGCACCTCGAAGGCGTCCTTCGTCGCTCCCTGATCGTTCTCGTCGTCGGCGACGAGGCCGCGGCAGACGTCGGACGACAGGACCTCGGTGGGCAGGAAGTGCTGCCGCGCGAAGGTCGACTTGCCCGACCCGGAGGGTCCGATCAGCAGGACGAGCGCGAGCTCGGGAACCGTGATCTTCACCGGCTGAACACCGCCATCTGGGTCGGCGACCCGAGCGCCGGATCGGGCTCGCCGATGCCGCGCAGGTCGACCGTGTAGCCGTGGCGGTCGGCGACGCCCTCGGCCCAGTGCGAGAACTGGTCGCGCCGCCACTCGAAGCGATGGTCGGCATGCCGGAGCTCGCCTGCGGGGAGCGTCTCGAAGAGCGCGTTGTACTCGGCGTTCGGCGTCGTCACGACCACGGCGCCCGGCTTCGCGTGGTCGAAGACGACTCGCTCGAACGCTGCCAGCCGGAACGGATCGAGGTGCTCGATCACCTCGACGAGCGCGGCGGCGTCGTAGCCGCTCAGCCGGCGGTCGCGGTAGATCAGCGAGCTCTGGAACAGCCGAACCCGGCCCTGCTGGTTGAGCGGCAGCCGGTCGAGCTGAAGCCGGCGCGCTGCCACCTGCAGCACGCGCTGCGAGACGTCGATCCCGACGATCTCCTCGAAGCTCCGGTCGTCCATCAGCAGACGGAGGAGGCGCCCCTCGCCGCACCCCAGGTCGAGGACGCGCCGCGCGCCGAGCTGCTTCAGGGTCTCGTGCACGGTCGCCAGCCGCTGCCGGCTCAGGCCGAGTCGCTCCTCGACGACCTCCTCCTGCCGCCCGTGCCGCTCCTCGGCCGCGTCAGGGTCGGGCCGATCCTCGTCGGCCAGCTGCGCAAGCGCCTCGCGGGTCAGCGAGCGCTGCCGCTTCAGGTACCGCTGGACGATCAGCTCGCGCTCGGGGTGGGCGGGGAGCCACTCCTCTCCGCGCCGCAGCAGCTTCTCCACCTCGTCGTCGCCGACCCAGTAGTGCTTCTCGTCGTCGAGCACCGGGATCAGCACGTAGAGGTGCGACAGCAGCTCGCTCAGGCGGCGGCGGCCACGGAGCGTCAGCGTGTAGTAGTCGCTCTCGCCCCAGCTCGGGAACGTCTCGTCCAGCGGAAGCCGCCGCGTCTCCACCTCGTAACCGAGCGGCTCGAACAGGCGACCGAGCAGCTCCTGGCCGCCGCGCGCCGGAAGCACGGGGACGGTCGCCTCGAGCGGGATCTCCGTCGCGGCGAGCTCCGGCCGCTCCTTGCTGCGCCCGCCCATCGCGGTGCCGAACAGGCGGGCCAGAGCGACCGACAGCAACGACGACGCGACGTACGGCCGGTCGTTGACGTACTGACCGAGCGAGCCCGCATCCGGGCGCCGCACGAGCCCGACCGGGTCGACGTCGAGCAGGACGGCCGCCGTGCACCGCTCCTCGGACGCCTCCGGGAAGAAGACGTGCGCCTGTCCGAACGCGAGCCTCGACGTCTGAAACGACGACGGGTTCTTGTGCAGCAGGTAGCCGAGGTCGGTGGCGGGCGGATGAGTTGTCGTGATCGTCAGCAGCACAGGGAGTCTCCTCGGCCGCTCCGACATTAGTCGCGTGCCGGAGCGCGCGCCCGTCGGGGCCGACGCCCGCTCGGGCGGGAGAGATCAGATCGTCTTGAACTGCTCGAACGGCTGGCGGCAGTCCTCGCACCAGCGGATCGAGCGGCACGGCGTCGGGCCGAAGATGTTCTCCAGGCGCGTCTCGAGCGAGCCGCAGTACGGGCAGCGGAACGCCTTCGACTGGAG
>DASZYW010000224.1:0-6008 GCA_035545195.1 Gaiellaceae bacterium | reverse complement strand
CGGCTCGGCGCCGATCACGACCGCGGCGGCGTGGATCCCGTCCTGGCGGGTCAGGCCCTCGAGCGGGCGGGCGAGCTCGACGATCTCCTTCGCGACCGGGTCGGCGTCGACCTCGCGGCGCAGCTCGGCGCCCGGCTTCAGGCACTCCTCGAGCGTCTGGCCCGGCCCTTCCGGGATCAGCTTCGCGATCTTGTCGACGACGCCGTACGGCACCTCGAGCACGCGGCCGGCGTCGCGGACGGCGGCGCGGGCGGCCATCGTCCCGAACGTGATGATCTGCGCGACGCGGTCGCGGCCGTACTTCTCGCGGACGTAGTTGATGACGCGCTCGCGGCCCTCGACGGCGAAGTCGATGTCCATGTCCGGCATCGACTTGCGGCCCGGGTTGAGGAAGCGCTCGAAGAGCAGGTCGTAGCGGATCGGGTCGAGGTCGGTGATCTCGAGGCTGTACGCGACGATGCTCCCCGCCGCCGAGCCGCGGCCCGGGCCGACGGAGATCCCGTTCCGCTTCGCGAAGCCGACGAAGTCGGCGACGATCAGGAAGTAGTCGGAGAAACCCATCTCCTTGATCGTCTTCAGCTCGAACTGGAGCCGTTCGCGGAGCTCCGGCGTGATCGTCCCGTACCGCTTCTCGGCGCCCTTCTCGCACAGCTCGACCAGGTACTCGAAGGCGTCGCGGCCGTCCGGGGTCGGGAAGTGCGGGAGCAGGATCCGGTCGAGCTCGATCTCGACGTGGCAGCGTTCCGCGACCTCGAGCGTGCGCCGCAGCGCCGCTTCCTGGCCGGCGAAGTCGAGCGCCATCTCCTCCGGCGTCTTGAAGTAGAAGTGGTCGGTCTCGAACTTCCAGTGGTTCGGGTTCTTGAGGGAGTCGCCCGATTGGATGCAGAGCAGCGCCTCGTGGGCGCGCGCATCCTCGTGGCGGAGGTAGTGGACGTCGCCGGTCGCGACGAGCGGGAGGTTGCGCTTCGCCGCGAGCTCGACGAGCAGCGGGTTGATCCGCTGCTGGACGTCGAGGTGCGCGTTCTGCATCTCGACGTAGACCTGGTCGCGGCCGAAGACCTGGACGAGCCTGTCGAGCTCGCCCTCCGCGTCGCCGACACGGCTCTCCTCGAGCGCCTTCGCGACGCGGCCTGAGAGGCAGCCGGAGAGCGCGATCAGGCCCTTCCCGTGCCGCTCGAGCAGCTCCCAGTCGACGCGCGGCTTGTAGTAGTAGCCCTCGAGGTAACCGAGCGAGGAGAGCTTGATCAGGTTCCCGTAGCCCTCGGTCGTCTCCGCGAGCAGCGTCAGGTGCGCCTGGCCCTTCTGCTGCGCGTGCCGGTCGTCGGTGACGTAGACCTCGCAGCCGACGACTGGCTTGACCCCCTCGCTGCGCGCCGCCTTGTAGAGGGCGACGGCGCCGGCGAGCGAGCCATGGTCGGTCAGCGAGACCGCCGGCATCTCCAGCTCAGCCGCCCGCTTCGCGAGCTCCGGGATGCGGCACGCCCCGTCGAGGATCGAGTACTCGGAGTGGACGTGGAGGTGGACGAACGGTGCTTCTGCCACGGGCTACCGATCGTACTCGGCCTTTCGGCGGGCAGCAGTTCGCGGCGTTCCGCACGTTCCCGGGCAGCAGTGCGCCGCCCCGGGGGAGGCGGCGCACATCGGGTGAGAGCGGCTCGGGCTAGTGGCCGCAGCCGGCGAAGACGCCGTTCTCGACGGTCGCGCCCGTGAAGACGACGCCGGTGACGGCCGTCCCCTTCTCGCGCAGGAACGCCTTCACGCCGTCCGAGCTGACGCCCGCGAAGCCGTACTTGGTCGTGCCGTTGCGCGTCACGGAGCAGGCCTTGCCCGTGAGCGTGTACGTGTTCGTGGAGCCGTTGGAGAGCGTGAGCGTGGCCGTGGACGGAGCGCAGCTGACGGTGACGGTGCCGTCGTCGGCGTCGCCGTCGTCGTCCGTCCAGCTCTTCGTCACGGCGGACGACCAGGTGGTGTTCAGCCCGACGGTGAAGTGGCCGTTCGGGTGGTCGTTGCCGGCGACGATCGAGCCGGTAGCGCTCGGGTTGGTGCCGTTGAAGTCGCTCCCGGTGCCGCTGAGCTTGGCCCAGGAGACGTGCCCGCCGAAGAAGCCGAAGCGGACGCCGTGCTCGACGCCGCGCTTGAACGCGACGAAGCGTGCGTTCACCCGCGCCGAGTGGCGGATCGAGAGGCGGATCGAGTGGCGGACGGAGTGCTCACGCCCGTTCTGATGGCCGCGGCCGTGACAGGCCGAGGCGGCGGTCGCGGTCGCAAGCGCGGCTGTCGCGACGAGACCGACGATGAGCGTTCTCATGGTTGACCAGTTCCTCCTGTGAGCTTCACGCTCCCAGGCGTTCCCGAGGCGCCTCGTTCTAGCGGCGAAACGGCGTAAAAGGCCTGTAAAACGCCTCAGGCGGGCCGGTCGACGACCTGCTGGCTCATGCCGCCGTCGAGCAGGAAGCTGGCTCCGGTGGCGTACGCGGCCTCGTCGGTGCAGAGCCAGGAGACGAGCGCGGCCACCTCCTCCGGCTTCCCCGGCCGGCCGAGCGGCACCTCGGGGTCGAGCTGCTCCGCGTCCTCCTCGTTGCGCGGGGTCGCGATCACGCCTGGCGCGACCGAGTTGACGCGGATGTCGTACTCGGCGAGCTCCAGCGCGAGCCCGCGGGTCAGCATCCCGAGCGCCGCCTTCGCCGCCGCGTAGACCGCGAACCCGGGCCGCGGGATGTGCTCGTGGACGGAGGTGATGTTGACGATCGACCCTCCTCCGGAGCCGCGCATGTGGCGAGCCGCGGCCTGGGCGGCGAGGAAGCCGCCGCGCACGTCGACGTCGAAGGTGAGGTCGAAGTCGTCCGCGGTCAGGTCGAGGAACGGCTTCGCGGTCGAGAGGCCCGCGTTGTTGACGAGCACGTCGAGCCGGCCGAACCGCTCCGCGACCTCGTCGACGAGCCTGGCCGGCTCCTTCGCGTCGGAGAGGTCGCCGAAGACCCAGTGGATGCGCTCGTCGCTCCAGCGGCTGCGCAGCTCCTCGAACGGGCCCTCGTGCCTGGCGTCGTTCCCGGCGGTCGCGTAGCCGAGCGAGAAGCCGTCGGCGAGCAGCCGCTCCGCGATCGCGAGCCCGATCCCGGTGTTCGCTCCCGTGACGACGGCGACCCTGGCCACAGGTCCTCGTTCCCTGGGGCGGCGCTCCCGGAAACGCGGCGGCTGCGCCGCTCAGGCCGCGTCGACGCGGTACGCCATCAGGATCGCGTCCACGTCCTCGCCGGCGCGGCGGTAGTGCCCCTTGCGGTAGCCCTCGCGCTCGAAGCCGTACGCGTCGTAGAGCGCGATCGCGCCCTCGTTCCACGGGAAGACGTGCAGCTCCAGCTTCCGCACTCCCGCTCGGCGCGCCCATGCGACCGCCGCGTCGAGCAGCGCGCGCCCGACTCCCTGCCTCCGGGCGCCCTGCGCGACCATCAGGCCGAGGTCGGCGACGTGGGCGCTCGCGGGGTGCGAGTCGCGCGAGACGGAGAGCCGCCCGACGACGGCGCCGTCGTCCTGCTCGGCCACGTAGACCGCGGCGTGCGGGTAGCGGCGGAGCGCCTTCAGGTAGCGGCGCTCGTCGCCCACGCTGCGCCACTCGCCGGCGGCCGAGATCAACCAGCCGCCGGGCTCGGCGCTGACCGCCTCGGCGAGACGCGTCAGCGCCTCCGCGTCGGCCGGGTCGGCGGGTCGGACGACGAAGCTCACGGAGCAGATAGAAGCACGGGTGTATTCGACGCGTGCGCGCGGTACCGTCCCGGTTGATGAGGCGCGTCGTCCCGATCTTCGCGTGCCTGCTCGCACTCGCGTTCGCCGGCGCGGCCCGCGCCGGCACCCAGTCCGAGTTCGCCGGCCACCACACGCAGCTCTTCCGGGTCGTCGTCGTCCCGTCGCTGAACGCGGGGAACCTGCGCGCGCTCGAGCGCGAGGGTGCGGCGCTCGGCCTGCTCGTCCCGAACGCGGGGCCGCACACGAGCCGGGCCGACGCGTTCGCCGGGATGGTGCGCGGGATCCTCTACAACGCCCGCCTCGCGAAGCCGACCGATTCGGTCCTGATCCGGGTCGTCCACACGAAGCACGTCCCGACGGCGGGGCCGGCGATCGTCGTCACGCTGCCGCCGGACCACGACGTGGTCAACGGGAAGCGCTACCCGGTCGCGGTGCTCGGGCGCGGCTACCAGGGGATCCTCGTCTCGCGGCTGACGCGCGTGCCGGGGCTCGTCTCGATGGCGGACGTGGCGCGGACTGCGCTCGGGACCGAGAACCGGCTGCGCTCTCGGGCCTCCGCCCATCCGCTCGCGCGCCTGGCCGGCCTCGAGGCGCGGATCGCCGCCGCGCGCGAGACGGCGATGGCGGGCTCGGTGCTCGTGCTCGGGCTGCTCGTCTTCTTCGCGGTGCTCTTCCCCGCGGGCGCGCCCGCTGCGCTCGGCTCGGCGCTCGCGCTCAACCTCCTGCTCGGCTGGTGGGGCGGCGACGACGCGGCGGCGCAGGTGGTCGGCCTCGGCGTCGCGACCGTCCTCGGCGGGCTGATCGGGCCGCGCGTGCTGCGGACGCGGGTCGCGCTCGGCGCGGCGCTGACCGCGGTCGTGCTCGCCTATGCGGTCGCGATGGCGATCCATCCGCCGGCGCTCTCGCTCGCGCCGATGGGCCCGGAGCTGACGAGCCGCTTCTTCGGGGTCTCGAACCTCGTCGAGGCGCTCCTGCTCGGCCCTGCCCTGCTCGGCGCCAAGCTGCTCGCGGAGCGGTTCGGCCCGGTGGCGTTCGGCGCGGTGGCGCTGCTGACGCTGGCGACGATCGGCGAGAACCAGCTCGGCGCGGACGGCGGTGGCGCGTTCGTGGTCGCGGTCGCCTTCGCGGTGCTCGCCGTCGGGCTGTGGGCGAGGACGTGGCGCGCCGCGGTTCCCGCGTTCGCGATCGCAGTGCTGGCGGCGTTCGCGCTGCTCGACGTGGACGCGGCACGCAAGAGCCCCGACCACCTGAGCGGCGCGCTGCACGGCGGCCTTCACGGGCTCGTGCACGTCGCGGTCAACCGCGTGCCGCTCTCCTACGACCGGATCGGCCAGCAGTGGTGGCTGCTGTTCCCGGGGATCCCGGCGCTCGCGGTCGCGCTCGCGGCGGTGCGCTATGCGCGCTCGCGCGGCGACGCCGCCGTCGTGGTCGCGTGCCTCGCCGGGCTCGCGACGTCGCTGCTCCTGAACGACTCGCCTGGTGCCGTCGCGATCGCCGGCGCCGCGTCGCTCGCGATGCTCGAAGGCGGGCTCGTGCACCGCACGCTCTTCCTCCCGGTCGCGCGGCGCTTCTGGCCCGCGCCGGCGGCGGCCGCGGGGCCTGTGGCAGCTACGCCTCCCGGCTGAGCTCGTCGAGCGGCTTGCGGTTGGCGCGCGCCGACCACTGCTCGGCGGTGCGCGACTGCGGGTCGCGGCGTTCGCGGGCCGGGTAGCCGAAGGAGAGGATCGTCTTCACGGGGCCGCCGGCGAGCAGCGCCGCCGCCGCGTCGGGATCGCGGACGCCGTTCGGGCAAGCGCCGACGCCGTCGTTCCAGGCGGCGAGCAGCATGTTCTGGGCGCAGCGCCCGACGTCGAACGGGAACGCCTCGCCGACGATCGCGACGACGAAGGCCGCGGTCGCGACGTTCTCCGGCGCCCAGACGGTCTCGGCAAGCCGCTGCTGCGTCTCCGGCGCGGGGACGACGAACTCCCAGAGCTGCGTGTTGCGCGAGCTGCCGGAGAGGCGCCCCGCGTCGAGGATCCGCGTGCGCACCTCCTCGGGAACGGGCGTCGGCGCGTAGTCGCGCACCTCGCGGCGGGACGCGATCGCGAGGTAGGTGTCCACGCCTCTGATCCTACGTCCGCTCCGGACACGTCCGGTGTCAGACACCGGACGTGGCGGCGTCGGACCTGGCCGCGGAGGACAGCGCCGCTAGTCGCGCAGGAACGACGGCACGTCGAGGTCGCCCTCGTCGCCGCCGCGGTCGCGGCGCGGCCGCGGTCTGGGCA
>DASZYW010000223.1:0-1784 GCA_035545195.1 Gaiellaceae bacterium | reverse complement strand
AGAACAGCTGATTCTCGCCCGCGAAGATCGCGGAGACGGAGTCGTCGGCGAAGACGTTCTGGATCGTCTCGGCGAGGATCCCGGAGATCGAGATGATGTCGACCTTGTCCGGCTTCGTGGTCGGGTCGACCGGGACGGTGTCGGTGACGATCACGTGGTCGAGGACGCTCTCCTCGATCCGCTCGAGCGCAGGCCCGTTGAAGAGCGCGTGCGTGCCGCAGGCGATCACGCGGGCGGCGCCCGCCTCCTTGAGCGCGTCCGCGCCTGCGCAGAGCGTGCCGGCGGTGTCGATGATGTCGTCGGTCATCACGGCGACCTTCCCCTCGACCTCGCCGATGACGGCGGTGACGCGGGCGACGTTGTGCGACGGCCGCTCCTTGTTGAGGACGACGAGGTCGCCGCCGATCATCTCCGCGAACTTGCCCGCGAGCTTGGCGCGGCCGGTGTCCGGCGCGACCGCGACGCGCTCGACGTCGGGGCCGAGCAGGTCGCGGATGTGCTGCGCGAACATCGGCACCGCGGTCATGTGGTCGACCGGGATGTTGAAGAAGCCCTGCACCTGGCCGGCGTGCAGGTCCATCGTCAGCACGCGGTCGACGCCGGCGACCTGGAGCATGTCTGCGACGAGCTTCGCCGTGATCGGCTCGCGCGGCCGCGACTTCTTGTCCTGGCGGGCGTAGAAGAACCACGGGATCACGGCCGTGATCCGCTTCGCGGAGGCGAGCTTGGCGGCGTTGACGAGGATCAGGAGCTCGACGAGGTTCTGGTCGACCGGCCCGGCGGCGGTCTGGACGATGAACATGTCGGCGCCGCGGACGGACTCGGCGAAGCGCGCGTAGGTCTCCCCGTCGGCGAAGGTCTCCAGCTCGACGTGGCCGAGCTCGCAGCCGAGCTTCGCCGTGATCTTGTCCGCCAGCTCGGGGTGCGAGCGGCCGGAGACGACCATCAGCCGCTTCTGCGGCGCACGCTCGAGCCAGTGGGCGGCGGTCGGTTCCGTCACGATCCCCCGCTCGAGGCCCGGCAGTGCAAGCTCAGTCGCCGTCAGGCTTTCCATGCTTCTCGTAGACCCAGCCTTCCTTGGTCGTCTGGCGAGGAGCGAAGCCGGCCAACGCCCCCGGAGGGACATCATCGGTTATCACCGCACCGGGCGCAATCCACGCGTCGTCTCCGATCTCCACGGGAGCCAGGAACGTATTGTCGACACCGGTCCTGACGTTGCTCCCGATCGTCGTCCGCTTCTTGGGGACTCCGGGCTCGTGGCTGAAGTTGGCGGTGATGTTCCCCGCGGCGACGTTGGTGTCCTCGCCGATCTCCGCGTCGCCGATGTAGGAGAGGTGCGGGATCTTGGTGCGCGCGCCGACGCTGGACGCCTTGATTTCGACGAAGGTGCCGATCTTTGCCCCCGGCCCGACGACGGTGCGCGGGCGGACGTAGGCGAAGGGGCCGATCTCTGCGCCGGTCGCGATCTGCACCGGCCCGCGGATGACGGTGAAGGGGTGGATGGTCACGTCGGCCTCGATCTCGACGCCCGCCTCGATCCACGTCGACGCGGGGTCGACGATCGTGACGCCGTTGAGCATGTGCGTCTCGTTGATCCGGTCGCGCAGCGCCGCCCCCGCGGCGGCGAGTTCGACGCGGGTGTTGATCCCCTCCGCCTCCATGGGGTCGGGGGCGAGCTGGACGGCGCAGGTCTCGCCGTCGGCGACGAGCAGGCCGAGCGTGTCGGTGACGTAGAGCTCGCCCTGCGCGTTGTGCGGCTCGAGCCGGTCGAGCACCGGCCAGAG
>DASZYW010000222.1:0-5566 GCA_035545195.1 Gaiellaceae bacterium | reverse complement strand
GGCGGGGCCTTCCTGGGCCTGGGGCTCGTGGTCGGCCTGCTCGTGCTCAGCTGGTTCCGGCGGAAGCGGCGCGCGGAGGGCCCGCACCCGGGCGAGCGGGCGGGCTGGACGGTCGTGCTGGCGGGCGGCGTCGCGCTCGCGCTCGCGGTGGTGATCACGGTCTTCATCGCCTCGGTCAACGTGCTGAAGGTGACCGAGGCGCCCGCCGCGTCACAGACCCGGCTGACGATCCACGTCATCGGCCACCAGTGGTGGTGGGAGGTGCGGTATCCCGGGACGACCGCGGTCACTGCCAACGAGATCCACATTCCCGTTGCCACGCCCGTCAATCTCGTCGCGACCACCGCGGACGTGATCCACAGCTTCTGGGTGCCGGAGCTGAACCGGAAGATCGACACGATCCCCGACGAGTGGAACCGCATCGAGCTCTACGCCGACGAGACGGGCGCCTACCGCGGCCAGTGCGCCGAGTACTGCGGGCTCCAGCACGCGCACATGGGGATCCTCGTGATCGCGCAGCCGCAGGCGCAGTTCCGGGCGTGGCTCGCCCGGCAGGAGAAGCCGGGCACCGCGCCGGCGAGCGCGCTCCAGCGCGCGGGCGAGCGCGCCTTCCTGACCGGGCCGTGCCAGAGCTGTCACACGATCCGCGGCACGAGCGCCTCCGGCTACGTCGGCCCCGACCTGACGCACCTGGCGGGCCGCAGCACCCTCGCCGCGCTGACGATCGCGAACGACCCCGCGCACCTCGCCGCCTGGATCCGCGACTCGCAGGCCGTCAAGCCCGGCAACCAGATGCCGGAGTTCCGGCTCCCCGCCGCGAAGCTCCGCGCGCTCGTCGCCTACCTGGAGCACCTCAAGTGAGCGCCGCGACCCTCGTCGAGAGCCGCCTGGAGCGGATGTGGCAGCCGCGGCCGGGCGTGCTCGGCTGGCTGCTGACGACCGACCACAAGCGCGTCGGGCTCCTCTACTTCTGGACGACGCTCGCGCTGTTCGGCGCCGGCGGCGTCGAGGCGCTGCTGATCCGCACGCAGCTGATCCGCCCCGACAACCACCTCGTCTCGCCGGCGACCTACGACGAGCTGTTCACCGTGCACGGGATCACGATGATCTTCTTCTTCATCATCCCAATGACGACGGGAGCGTTCGGGAACTACCTGCTCCCGCTGATGATCGGCGCGCGCGACATGGCGTTCCCGCGCATGAACGCGCTCAGCTACTGGATCTTCCTCGGCTCGGCGATCTTCCTCTACGCGAGCCTCTTCGGCGGGATGGCGCCGAACGCGGGCTGGTTCGACTACGTCCCGCTCGCGAACGGGAAGTACGACCCCGGCGCGCCGATCGACTTCTACTGCCTCGCGATCATCTTCAACGGGATCTCGTCGACGCTCACGGCGGGCCAGTTCATCGTGACGATCTTCAAGATGCGGGCGCCCGGGATGTCCTTCAACCGGATGCCGCTCTTCTGCTTCGCGATGCTGGCGGCGTCGTTCGGGCTCCTGTTCGCGCTGCCGGCGCTCTCGGCGGACACGATCTTCCTCTTCCTCGACCGCAACGTCGGCACTCACTTCTTCGACGTCGCGCACGGCGGCTCGACGCTGCTCTGGCAGCACCTGTTCTGGATCTTCGGCCACCCGGAGGTCTACATCCTGATCGTCCCCGCCTTCGGGATCGCGACCGAGATCATCCCCGCGTTCACGCAGCGCCGGGTGGTCGCGTTCCCGCTGGTCGCGATCGCCGAGCTGCTCGTCGTCTTCATCGGCTTCGGCGTGTGGGCGCACCACATGTTCGCGACCGGGATGCCGACTGTGCAGGTCGTCTTCTTCTCCGCGGCGACGGCGGTGGTCGTGATCCCGTCGACGATCCAGGTCTTCGCGTGGTGCATGACGTTCGTGACCGGCACCGCCGAGTTCCGGACGCCGCTGCTCTTCATCGCCGGCTTCATCTTCATGTTCGTCGCCGGCGGGCTGACCGGGATCATGTTCCTGGCGGTGCCGTTCGACCAGCAGGTGACGGACACCTACTTCGTCGTCGCGCACTTCCACTACATCATCTTCGGCGCCGCCGTCTTCCCGATCTTCGGCGGCATGTACTTCTGGTTCCCGAAGGTGACCGGGAAGCTCTACTTCGAGCGGCCCGGCCAGATCAGCTTCTGGCTGCTCTTCCTCGGCACCAACCTCCTCTTCTTCCCAATGCACATCGTCGGGCTGGAGGGGATGACGCGGCGCGTCTACACGTACCCGTCGGGGCTCGGCTGGGGGGCGGAGAACCTCGCCGAGACGATCGGTGCGTACCTGACCGCCGCCGGGATCCTCGCCCTGCTCGGGAACCTCGTCTGGAGCTTCTTCCGCGGCGAGCCCGCCGGGCCGGACCCGTGGCACGGCGCGACGCTCGAGTGGACGATCCCGTCGCCGCCGCCCGAGTACAACTTCGCGGTCATCCCCAAGGTCTCGTCCGCGTACGCGAACTGGGACGAGGAGGACCGCGCCGAGGACCGGCGCAAGCTCGCGGCCGCGCAGCTCGTGCTCGACCGCGGGCACGAGGCGCCCGTCGCCTCGCCGGTCGACGGCTGGTTCGCGGACGTGATGCAGATGCCGCACGACTCGCCGCACCCGCCGCTGCTCGCGCTCGCGCTGTCGCTCGTCTTCACGGCCCTCGTGCTGCACAAGTTCGTGCTCGCGGGCGTGTTCGTCGTCGCGTGCATGGTCGTCCTCGCCGCGTGGCACTCGCAGGAGCCGGAGTTCGAGTGAGCGTCTCGGACTACGTCGCCGGCGGCCGGAGCGAGCGCGCCGCGCGCGAGCGGCGTCGCGGCGTGAGCGTCGGCGCCTGGGGGATCGCGATGGTGATCGCGAGCGAGGCGACGCTCTTCGGGACGTTCATCGGGAGCTACTTCTACCTCCGCTTCCACACCGTCCACTGGCCGCCGCTCGGCACGCCGAAGCCCGAGGTCGCGATCCCGCTCGTCATGGTCGCGGTGCTGACCACGACGAGCCTGCCGATGCAGAAGGCGGCGTGGGCGGCGGCGGCGGGGCGGCTCTGGCGGACGCGGCTCTGGCTCTGCAGCGCGCTCGTCGTGCAGCTCGGGTACCTCGCCTACGAGCTTCGCGACCTCGTCGCGCAGCTCCAGGTCTCGACGCCGCAGGACAACGCGTACGCGTCGATCTACTACGTCCTGCTCGTCGCCGACCACGCGCACGTCGCATTCGGGATCGTGCTCGTGCTCTGGCTGCTCTGGCGGCTGCGCAGCGGGCTGACCGCGTACCGCGCGAACGCGACGCAGGTCGCCGCCTTCTACTGGCACGCAGTCAACCTCCTCACCTGGATCGTGATCGGGACGCTCCTCTCGGCGGCGGCATGAGCACGCGGACGCTCTCGTTCCTGCAGTGGTTCGGGATCCTCGCGGGCGCGGGGATGTGGGCGACCCAGCACGTCGTCGGCTACGGCGTCGGCGAGGCCGCGTGCTCCGCGGGCGGGCTGCACTGGCGGCTCGACTACGACCGTTGGCAGTACGTGCTCGGCGCGGTCTCCTGCGCGGTCTTCGCGCTCGCGGAGGCGAGCGCGGCGGTCGTCTTCCTGCGCACGCGCGGAGAGGACGTCGGCGACGGGCCGCCCGAGAACGGACGTCCGTGGGAGGTGATCGCGCGCCGCAGCCGCTGGCACTTCTTCGCGACGGCCGCGCTCGTCACGAACCTCCTCTTCTTCACCGTCCCGCTGCTCGACTCGCTCGGCAGCGTCTTCTCCGTCCTGTGCAGGCAGTCGTGAGGAAGCTCGCCGTGCTCGCGCTCCTGCTCGTGACCGCCGCACCGGCGGCGGCGGCGCCCGCGCCGAAGGCCCTCGTCTCGCAGGGCGACCACCTGTTCGGCGAGTACTGCCTCGGCTGCCACGGCGCGAACGCGCAGGGACGGGCGCAGGCGCCCTCGGACGCGACGGGCTACGGGCCGCGGCGGGACGCGAACACGACGACGCAGGGAGGGATCGGCCCCAAGCTCCAGGGGGTCGGCGCCCTCGCGGCCGACTTCTACCTGCGCACCGGCTACATGCCGTTGCCGCACGTCGGGCTCCAGCCGCGGCGGTCGTACACGCACCGGCTCGCCGACCCGCAGATCCGCGCGCTCGTCGCCTACATCGCCAGCTTCGGCGGACCGGCGATCCCGACGCCGCACCCGGAGCTCGGCAATCTCTCCGAGGGCCAGCACCTCTTCGCCGAGAACTGCGCCGGCTGCCACCAGGTCGTCGCGCAGGGCGGCTACGTCACCGGCGCGGTGCCGCCGCCGCTCGAGGACGCGACCGCGGTGCAGGTCGCCGAGGCCGTCCGCATCGGCCCGTACGTGATGCCGCGCTTCTCGCAGCAGCAACTGAGCGACCGGCAGCTCGACTCGATCGTCCGCTACGCCGAGTGGACGAAGGACGCGCCACATCCGGGCGGCTGGGCGATCGGCTACCTCGGGCCGATCCCCGAAGGGCTCGCGGCATGGTTCCTCGGCGTCCTCGCGCTCGTGCTCATGTGCCTCGCGATCGGGAAGCGGCTGCGGTGAGCCGCAAGCGCGACCTCCTGCTCGCAGGGATCGTCCTGCTCGCCGGGAAGCTGCGCATCCGGAAGGGCGCGCCGAAGCCGGAGCCGAATCACGGGGCCGAGCTCCGCGTGCTCGCGCTGCTCGGGCTCAGCGCGCTCTGCTCCACGGCGTTCGTCGTCGTCTACGCGGTCGACTCGCTGCCGAACCAGACGCAGCTGCTCGGCGCGTCGCTCGGGCTGGCGCTGCTCTTCCTCGCCGCGGCGCTGATCGTCGCCGGCCAGAAGCTCGTGCCGCAGGAGGACGAGGTCGAGGAGTACCCGCCGGTCGACCACGAGCCGGAGCAGCTCGCGATCGTGGAGATCGTCGAGGAGATCGGCGAGCGGGTGACGCGCCGGCGGCTGCTCACGCTCGGGCTGCTCGGCGCCGGCGGCGCGCTCGGGGCGGCGCTGCTCACGCCGGCGCTCTCGTTCGGGCCGGTGCTCCGGATCGGCTCCTACTTCGCCACGCCGTGGCGACGCGGCCGGCGGCTCGTCGACGAGGACGGCAAGCCCTACAAGGCGTCCGACATCGAGCCGGACGGCTTCTACACCGCCTTCCCGGAGGACCTGCCGACCGAGCTGAAGGAGGAGCTCGCCGCGCCGGTCGTGCTCGTGCGGCTCCCCGTCTCGACGCTGCGGCTGCCGCCGGAGCTGCAGGGCTACGACGCGAACGGGATCGTCGCCTACTCGAAGATCTGCACGCACGCGGGCTGCGCGATCTCGCTCTACCGCGCGCCGCTCTTCCAGCCCGACGAGCCCCGGCCCGCCCTCGTCTGCCCGTGCCACTACTCCACGTTCGACCCGTCGGACGGCGGCAGCGTGATCTTCGGCCCGGCCGGCCGCAAGCTGCCGATGCTCCCGGTTTACGTCGACCCGCGCGGCTACCTGCGCGCGCGGCACACGTTCGACGAGGCGGTCGGGCCGTCGTGGTGGGGCGTCCGGAACAGGAAGCCGACGCCGTGATCCGCCGCGGCGTCAGGTGGCTCGACCAGCGGACGGCGACCGCCCCGTCCCTGA
>DASZYW010000221.1:0-2984 GCA_035545195.1 Gaiellaceae bacterium | reverse complement strand
CGAGTACCTCGACCTCGTCGCCGACGACCGCCTCTGGCAGCCGATCCTCGAGGAGCACGACCGCACGGTCGCCGCCGTGCTCGAGATCGTCGAGGCGGAGGAGCTGCTCGACCGGCACCCGGTCGTCCAGCGGGCGATCCGGCTGCGCAACCCCTACGTCGACCCGATGAACGCGATCCAGGTCGAGCTGCTGCGCCGCTACCGCGCCGGCGACGAGGCAGCGGTTCAGCCGCTGCTCCGTTCGATCGCGGGCATCGCCGCGGGCTTGCGCAACACGGGCTGACGGGGACGGCCTCAGCGCTCGCGCGGGGCGAGCGTCGCGATCACCGCCTCCGCGATCACGCGCATGGGCTTTCCGGAGATCTGGCTGGCCTTGCGGAGACGCGCAAATGCCTGCTGCTCGCTCAGCCCTTCGCGATCCATGAGGATGCCCTTCGCCCGCTCGACCGCCTTCCGCGCCACGAGCGCATCCGCGAGCGAGTCGAGCTGCTCGCGAACGGCGGCGAGCTCCTCGAACCGCGCGATCGCGGTCGTCAGCGCGGGCAGGAGCGAGTCTTCGCGAAACGGCTTGCCGAGGTAACCGAAGACCCCCGCCTCGGCGGCCCGCTCGACGAGCGAGCGCTCCGTGAAGGCGCTGATCATGACCACCGGAACGGGGCGTTCCGCGAGGATCGTGCGAGCGGCCGCGATCCCGTCGAGCCGCGGCATCCGGACGTCGAGCAGGGCGATGTCCGGCTCGGTGGCCCGCGCCAGCTCGACCGCCTCGACGCCGTTCCGTGCTTCCGCACAGACCTCGTGTCCGGCGCGTTCGAGCAACCCGCGCAGGTCGAGGCGAATCAGGCTCTCGTCCTCTGCGAGCAGCACTCTCATTCGGTGTCCACCCGGAGTGAGCCGTCCGGCTCGCGGCCGAGGCGCAGGTTCGGCCAGGCGCCGCCGCTCGTCGAGCGGAGCCCGAGCACGACCTCCCGCTGCGGCTTCTCGCCGATTGCGCGCCGCGCTCGCAGCAGCTCGTCGTGCCGCGCGACGGCGGTGCGCAGCGCCGCGGCGACGTCCTGCTCGCGGAACGGCTTCACGAGGTAGGAGAAGGCATTCGCCTCGATCGCCCGGTCGATCGACGCCCGGTCTGCGAATGCGGTCAGCATCACGATCGGGACCGGCCGCTCGGCGTAGATGCGGCGGGCGGCCGCGATGCCGTCGAGCTTCGGCATGCGCACGTCGAGCAGCACGGCGTCCGGCTCGAGCGTCCTTGCCAGCGCAACCGCCTCCTCGCCGTCGCGCGCCTCGCCGCAGACCCTGATGCCCTGGCGCTCGAGCAGGTCGCGCAAGTCGAGGCGGATGATGGTCTCGTCGTCAGCGATCAGCACGCGCAGCGGGTCGTCCATGCTCCTCCTTCGGTCCACGAAAAAAGCCCCCGGGATCCGTCCCAGAGGCCTCATCGCCCGCGCCGGCGGCGTCGTTCCCGTCCGGCCTCCACACGCTAGCGCGTCCGCCGGTCGGGCCGCAACCACGTGGCGACCGCCACGTTGTTGAGCCGCTCGAGGTCCTCGGCTACCCTCGTCGGGTCGGTGCGGCGCACGCCCTGCCGCCGACCGGGCGAGGGAGCCCATTCTCCGCGACGTCATGCGGGCTTCCCCCGAACCACGAGAGGACGGTGCGGACGATGCTCGAGCTCGAGCTCCGCCAGGCGCTTCACCAGATCTACGACAACGAGCGGCACGAGCAGGCGCTCGCCATCCGGCTCGGCTGGGACGGCTCCGGCGGCACGACGCTGGCGGCGGCGGGTAGCGCGACCGGTTACACCCGCGAGCGTGTGCGCCAGCTCGAGGCGCGTCTCGGCCCGAGCCTCGCCGGCATGGACGCCGCCCTGCCGCTGACGATGCGGGCGCTCGACCTGATCGAGGCGCTCGTCCCCGCACGTCGTCACGAGCTCGGGCTGAGGCTCTGCGCCGCCGGGCTCGCGGAACAGCCCTTCGATCCGGTGGGCGTGCTGCGCGCGGCCGAGCTCGCCGGCGTCCGGGTCGAGGTCGTCGAGCGGAACGGGATCCTCGTCCGCCGGGGCGACGCCTCGAGGCTCGAGGGCGCCCGGCGGATCGCCGCTCGGCTCGCGGGGCAGTCGGGTGCGGTCCACCTTCGCGCTGTGGCCGCGCAGGTCGGCGAGCCGGCGGACCAGACGCGCGCCGTGCTGGAGGTCGATCCGGCCGTCCGCTGGCTCGACGCCGACCGTGAGTGGCTGGCGTTGCCGGGTCGGCCGAGCCGTGCCCGGCGAGCCGTCGAGAAGATGCTCGAGGCCGCGGGAGAGCTCCACCTCGCAGACGTCGACGACGGTCTGCGGACGCTCGCGCCGCCGCTGCTTCTGCCGCGGCGCGTGCTGCGGGCTTGGTGCGAGGCGCAGCCGTGGCTCGGGCTCGACCCCGACCTCGACGTCGTCTGGTCGCTCCGCCCGGGCCGCTTCCTGAGCCGCACCGAGCGTGAGCTCGTCGCCCTCTTGCTCGACGCGGGGCGCCCGTTGCGGCTGACCGAGATCGGCCGCCTCGCTCCCGCGGTCGGAGTCAACTCGACGACTGCGATGGTCTACGCCTGGCGGTCCCCCGCGATCCGCTGCACGGCTCGCGGCCTGTACGTCGTCCGCGGCCGAGCCGTCGAGAGCCGGCGAGCCGCTGCCTGAGCGTTGCCCGGTTTGCCGCTGCCCGGACGCTCCGTCCTGGGTAGCGTCGGCCGGATGACCGAGTTCCGCCGCGTCGACGCGCTGCCGCCGTACGCCTTCGCCGAGGTCGAGCAGCTCAAGCTCGAGCTGCGCCGCGCGGGCGAGGACGTGATCGACCTCGGCTTCGGCAATCCGGACGTTCCGCCGCCGGACGTCGCGGTCGAGAAGCTGAGGGAGGCGGCGCTGCTCCCGCGGAACCATCGCTACTCCTCGAGCCGGGGGCTCCCCAACCTGCGGGCTGCGGTCGCCGAGCTCTACGCCGACCGCTTCGGCGTCGCGC
>DASZYW010000220.1:0-8224 GCA_035545195.1 Gaiellaceae bacterium | reverse complement strand
CTCGCCGCGACGACGGAGATCTTCGGCTGGATGACCCGCAACCCCGAGCACCCGCTCGCGCAGGCGCTCTCGAAGCCGGGCCACGAGCTGCAGCACCGCTTCTCGACCGCCGAGCCGACCGCGGAGCAGCTCGAGGTCGCCGAGGCGGCGCTCGCCGCCTGCCTGGAGCTGGAGCGTGCCTCCTAGACAGCGCCTCGCCCCGGAGGTCTTCGACCTCCCCGTCGAGAAGATGCGCGCCGGCTGGTACTCCGACGCGTACTTCAACCACGCGCGCTCGGTCCTGCTCGAGGACGGCCGCCACCCGCACGTCGTCGTCCAGGTCTTCCAGAAGAAGCACTCGTGGCTCGGCGGGATGGACGAGGCGATCGCGATCCTCGAGCTCTGCTCGCTCGGCGACGGCCTGGTGATCCGCGCCCTCCACGACGGCGACCGGATCGAGCCCTGGGAGCCGGTGCTGACGATCGAGGGCGATTACACCGCGTTCGCGCACCTGGAGACCGCCGTCCTCGGCACGCTCGCGCGGCGGACGCTGATCACGACGAACGTCGTCCGCGTGCTGGAGGCGGCGAACGGCAAGCCGATCATCTTCATGCCCGCGCGGCACGACCACCACCGCGTCCAGGCGGGCGACGGCTACGCCGCGTACGTCGCCGGCCAGGTCGTCGGGCGGGAGATCGGCGTGACGAGCGACGAGCAGGCGTCCTGGTGGGGCGGCCGCGCGATCGGCACCGTGCCGCACTCGCTGATCGCCGCGTACGGCGGCGACACGGTGCTGGCGGCGGAGAAGTTCGCGGCGTGGGCGCCGGCGGGGATGAACGTCACCGTGCTCGTCGACTTCGAGAACGACTCGGTCGGAACCGCGCTCGCGGTCGCCGCCGCGCTCGGGGACCGACTCTGGGGCGTCCGGCTCGACACCTCCGAGTCGCTGGTCGACCGCGCGCTCTTCGACGAGCTCGGAGACTTCGCGCCGACGGGAGTGAACGAGCGGCTCGTGCGCAAGGTGCGCGCCGCGCTCGACGGCGCAGGGCACGAGCGCGTCCGGATCGTCGCCTCCGGCGGCTTCACCGTCGACAAGATCCGCGACTTCGAGGAGCGGCGGGTGCCGGTCGACGCGTACGGCGTCGGCTCCTCCCTGATCCGCGGCTCCAACGACTTCACCGCCGACGTGGTCGTCACCGACGGGCAGCCGTCGGGGAAGTTCGGACGGCGCCTGCGCGAGAGCGGCCGGCTGGAGCTCGTGCAGTGAGCCTCCGCGTCGTCCCGGTCACGCCGGAGCGCTGGGACGACATGGTCACGCTGTTCGAGAGGCGCGGCCCGCGCGGCGGCCATCGCAACGCGCCCGGGTACGGCTGCTGGTGCATGTACTGGCGGGACCGCAGCCTCGAGCACGGCGAGCCGAAGAAGCGCGCGATGGCCGACCTCGTCCGCGCCGGCCGTGAGCCGGGACTGCTCGCCTACGACGGCGACGAGCCGGTCGGCTGGGTCTCGGTCGCGCCGCGGGAGGAGTTCCACGCGCTCGTCTCCTCGCCGCAGTACGGGCCGGACGACGAGGACGAAGGCGTCTGGTCGATCGTCTGCTTCGTGGTCGACAAGCCGCGGCGGGGCGCCGGCGTCGCGGCAGAGCTGCTCGGCGCGGCGGTCGAGCACGCCCTCGCGCGCGGCGCGTCGGCGATCGAGGCGTACCCGCACGTCCGCGACGGCCGCGACTACATGGGCCACGTCCCGCTGTTCGAGCAGGCAGGGTTCGAAAAGGTGCGAGACGCGAACAAGCGCGTGATCATGCGAACTAAAGGGATGCGACGATGACGCCGATGGTCGTCTCGATGGTCGCGCACTGGTTCCACGATGCGGCGGACTTCGCCACGACCTGGCTCCCCCTCGCCTTCTTCGCGATCCTCGTCCTGACCGCCTGGCTGCTCTGGAAGACGGTCGGGATGATGCCGCGCATCAAGCCGGTGAACCAGGCGACGAAGGCGAAGTCGCAGACGACCTGGGCGGACGTCGCCGGCGTCGAGGAGGTGCGCGCCGAGCTGATGGAGGTCGTCGAGTTCCTGCGCGACCCGAAGCGGTTCGAGCGCCTCGGCGCGAAGACGCCGAAGGGGCTCCTGCTCTACGGGCCGCCGGGCACCGGCAAGACGCTGCTCGCGAAGGCGGTCGCGCACGAGTCGGGCGCGAACTTCTACTCGGCCTCCGCCTCCTCGTTCGTGGAGATGTTCGCCGGCCTCGGCGCCGCCCGCATCCGCAAGCTCTTCGCCGAGGCGCGCAAGAACGCGCCCTCGATCGTCTTCATCGACGAGCTCGACGCCGTCGGCGCGCAGCGCACCGGCCACGGCTTCAACCGCGAGCAGGATCAGACGCTCAACCAGCTGCTCGTCGAGCTGGACGGCTTCGAGGGCGCCGAGCAGGTCGTCGTCATGGGCGCCTCGAACCGGATCCAGGATCTCGACCCGGCGCTGCTCCGCCCGGGCCGCTTCGACCGCCAGATGCTCGTGCCGCCGCCCGATCTCGCCGGCCGCGAGGCGATCCTCGGCGTGCACACGCGCGGGAAGCCGCTCGGCCCCGACGCCGACCTCCGCGTCGTCGCCCGCCAGACCTCCGGCCTTACCGGCGCCGAGCTCGCGAACCTCTGCAACGAGGCGGCGATCTTCGCCGGCCGCCGCGCCGACGCCTATCTCTCCCAGGCCGACTTCGACGCCGCGCTGGAGCGGGTCGTCGCCGGCCTCCAGCAGAAGAAGGTGCTGACCGAGAAGGAGCGGCGCATCCTCGCCTACCACGAGGGCGGCCACGCGTTGATGGCGCACCTGATGGGCTCGGTGATGGAGCTGCAGAAGGTGACGATCGTCTCCCGCGGCAACGCGCTCGGCTACGCGTTCTACCTGCCCGAGGAGGACCGCTACCTCCACACGAAGGAGGAGCTGATCGACCGGATGGTGGTCGCGCTCGCCGGTCGCGCCGCGGAGGAGGTCGTGTTCGGCCGCGTCACGAACGGCGCCGCGAACGACCTGGAGAAGGTCACCGACATCGCGCGCTCGATGGTGTTCGAGTGGGGCATGGCCGAGGCGGTCACCTCGCGGACGATGCGCGCCGACAACTACGCCCTCTCCGAGGCGACGAAGCGGCTCCGCGACGAGGAGCAGGCCCGCCTCACCGACGGCGCGTACGAGGAGGCGGTCCGGCTCCTGCAGAAGCACCGCGCGCCGCTCGACCGGATCGCGAGCGCGCTGCTCGAGAAGGAGACGCTCGTTCGCGAGGAGCTGCTCGAGCTGGTCGCCGACGTCGAGCCGGAGTCGCGCGCGTCCGAGACCGTCGGCGTGCCGCGCGTGGTCGCGACGCGCAACCCGGCCGTCTAGCACTAGCATCGTCCGCGTGCAGACGCGGGGCATCCACCACGTCGGCGTCGCCGTCGAGGATCTCGACGCGGCGGTGCGCACGTACGAGGAGCTGTTCGGCGGCCGCCTCGAGCATCGCGAGCGGGTCGAGGAGCAGGGCGTCGAGGCGGCGTCGATGCGCGTCGGGGAGAGCAGGATCGAGCTGCTCGCTTCGCTCGGCCCGGACACGCCGGTCGGCAAGTTCCTCGGCAAGCGCGGGCCCGGGATGCACCACGTCGCGTACGAGGTGGACGACATCCGCGCCACGCTCGACGGCCTCGCCGCCGCCGGCGCGGAGCTGATCGACCGGGAGCCGCGCCGCGGGCTGTTCGGGCTCGAGGTCGCGTTCGTCCACCCGGAATCCGTCCACGGTGTCCTCTCGGAGGTGGTCTCGAATGGCTGACGAGCGCGTACGGGTCGAGCTGGGCTTCCAGGGCGGCCAGGTCACGTCGGTGTTCGTCGACGCGAGCTCGGCCGACGCCCTCGAGCAGGCGCTGCACACGGACGGGCCGCGCGTCGTCGTCCTCGAGACCGAGGACGGCCCGTTCCACGTCGTCGTCCCGACCGTCGCGTACTACAAGCGCGTCGTCCGGGCGAGCCGGGTCGGCTTCGCCTCCGGTTAGGCCGGACGCGCGAGCGGGAACGCTGTTGCGGACGTGAGCGAATCGACCGACCAGGTGAGGGCGCTGGTCGCGCGAGCCCAGCAGGGCGACCGTGACGCGCTCGAGGAGCTGTACCTCCTCCACTTCGACCGCATCTACAGCTATCTGCACGTCAGCGTGGGCAATCGCCACGACGCCGAGGACCTGACGACGCAGACGTTCCTGAAGATGCTGGAGAAGATCGGCTCCTTCAAGTGGCAGTCGGCGCCGTTCTCGGCGTGGCTGTTCCGGATCGCGCACAACCTGGCGATGGACCACTTCCGGGCGCGGCGGCGCTGGCAGCCCGAGGAGGACGTTCCGGAGCCGCCGGGCGCCGCGGAGGACTCGGCCGAGTTCGAGGCGATGCAGACGATCGGGCGCGAGTCGATGCTCGGCCTGATCGAGAAGCTGTCGCCGGAGCAGCAGCAGGTGCTGACGCTGAAGTTCGTCTTCAACTTCGCGAACGCCGACGTGGCGACGATCCTCGGCAAGACCGAGGGCGCGATCAAGTCGCTCCAGCACCGCGCGCTCGCGTCCCTGCAGAAGCAGATCGAGCGCGAGCAGACCGCGTAGCTCCACTAGCCTGGCGGCGTGGCGCTCGAAGCCGGGATCGTGGGGCTCGCCAGCTCCGGGAAGACGACGCTCTTCCGGGCGCTCACGCGCGCCGAGACGCACGGCTCCGGCAAGGAGCACGTCGGCATGGCGCAGATCCCCGATCCGCGGCTGGACGCTCTCGCGCGCGTCGTCGGTGCGCGCAAGGTGACGCCGGCGGCGGTGCGCGTCGTCGACGTGCCCGGCACCGGCCCGCAGCTGCTCGGCAACCTCCGGCAGGTGGACGCGCTGCTCGTCGTCCTCGACGGCTTCTCCGGGACGCGGGTTCCCGACGACGACCTGGAGGCGCTGAAGCTCGAGCTGCTCGTCGCCGACCGCGACCACGTCGAGCGGCGGCTCGAGCGCGTGGCGAAGCAGGCGAAGTCCGGCGACGCGAAGCTGAAGGCCGAGGCCGCGGAGCTGGAGCGGCTGCTCGCGCACCTCGACGCCGGCCACACGCTCGCGGAGTGGGACGGCGAGCTCTCGGGCGAGCTCGATCCGCTGACGACGAAGCCGCTGATCTCGATCGTCAACGGCCCGGCGGGGATCGACCTGCAGTTGGAGTCGGAGCTCGCCGACCTGACGGAGGAGGAGGCGGCTGAGTTCCGCGGCGAGGGCGAGTCCGCGCTCGGCGAGGTGGTGCGGCGGCTGGCGGAGACGCTCGACCTCATCACGTTCTTCACCGCGGGCGAGAAGGAGACGCGCGCCTGGACGCTGCGCCGCGGCGAGTCGGCCCTCGACGCGGCCGCCACGATCCACTCCGACATCGCGCGAGGGTTCATCCGCTGCGAGGTCGTGCGCTGGGACGACCTCGTCGAGGCAGGAGGCCACGCCGAGGCCGCCCGGGCCGGCAAGCAGCGGCTCGAGACGAAGACCTACGTCGTCGAGGACGGCGACGTGCTCAACATCCGCTTCAACGTCTGATGACCCGCGTCCTCTTCGTCTGCGTCCAGAACGCCGGGCGCTCGCAGATCGCGCAGGCGCTCTACGAGCGGCGCGGCGGCGAGGCGCGCTCGGCCGGGTCGAATCCGGGCGACGAGATCCACGAGGCGGTCGTCGAGGCGCTCGAGGAGGTCGGAATCGACGTCTCCGGCCGCGTCCCGAAAGGGCTCACCGACGACGACGTCGAGTGGGCCGACCTGGTCGTGACGATGGGCTGCGGCGACGCCTGCCCGTTCGTCCCGGGCAAGGAGTACGTCGACTGGAACCTCCCCGACCCGGTCGGGATGTGCCTCGAGGAGGTGCGCGAGCTGCGCGCCGTGATCGAGGAGCGCGTCGCCGAGCTCCCGCTCTAGCCGCTGCTGATCAGCGCTACCCCGGCGAGCGCGGTCGCGACGCCCGCGAGCTGCGGCCGCTGGATCCGCTCGGAGAGGACGAAGCGCGCGAGCGCGACGAGCACGACCGGGTAGAGCGAGGCGAGCACCGACACGACGCTGATCAGCCCGCGCGTGGCGGAGGCGCCGTAGAGGAGGTTCGCGCCGGTGTCGAAGAGCCCGGTCGCGACGAGGAGCGGCAGCGCGCGCCGCACGCCTCGAGCCGTCGGCCGGATCAGCAGCGCCGCCGCGATCATGATCGGCACCGCAGTCAGGCGCAGCGACAGCGTCCCCCAGACGACTCCCGCCTGCGAGGCGCGGTTGAGGCCGATGATCGAGGAGCCGAAGCCGAGCGCGGCGACGAGCGCCAGTCCGACGCCTGCGACGACGCGGCGCTTGTCCTCCACCCGCTCGAGCGACGCGCCGACGACGCCGACGATCGCGAGCGCGACGCCGACGCCCTGCAGCAGCGACGGCCGCTCGCCGCGCGCGAGCCCGTACGCGAGCGGGACGATCGCCGAGCTGGAGGTGATCGGCCCGACCACTCCCATCGCCCCGACCGCCAGCGCGCGGTAGAACGACGCGAGCCCGATCGCTCCCGTCGCGCCGCCGAACGCGCCCCAGGCGAGCTGGCGCCAGCTCGGGGTTGCCGGCTGCGTCGCGAGCCACAGCGCCCCGACGAGCGCGAGCCCGGCGAGCTGCGAGACCAGGGTCACCCAGGCGAGGTGCATGCGTCGCGCGCTCAACCCGCCGCCGAAGTCGGCGAGTCCCCAGGAGAGGCTCGCGGCGAGCGCGAGCGCGACGCCGCTCAATCCGCGAGCGGTCCGCGGACGGGCTTCGTCGCGGCGACGGCGTCGAGCAGGTTGGCGTGGTAGAGCACCGCCGCCTCCGCGGTGCGCGCCGCGCGCGCGTCGTGGTGGCAGGAGACGGCGTGGAGCAGCTCGGCGGGCGCCTTCAGCTCCTCGAGGGCGCGGAGCCCGAGGTGGACGTGCCCGAGCAGGCGTCCGTCCTCGGTCGGCGCGAAGAGCGGCGGCGGCCCGAGCTCCTTCGTCCGGCCGACGTCGTGGACGAGCGCGGCGGCGAGGAGCAGGTCGGCGCGCAGTCGCGGGTGCAGCTGGCAGAGCTCGCGGCAGATCGTTGCGACTCCGACGGGGTGCTCGAGCAGGCCGCCCGCGTACGAGTGGTGCCCGTCCGGCGTCGCGGGATACGCGCGCAGCGGCGCGTCGGCGAGCGCCTGCGTCACGAGACTTCGCAGCGCGTCGTCGTGGATCTCGGCGACGAGGAACTCGACGAAGCCCTCAAGCTCGTCCGCGTCGCGGCGCAGCGCCGGTGCCATCGCCGCGGGGTCGACGCCCTCCGCCGCCTCGAGCGTGCGCACGTCGACCTGGAGCCTGTCGCGGTACTTCTCCACGCGCCCGAGCACGCGCACGGCGTCGCCCTCCGCGAAGCGGCCGTCCAGGAGCTCGACGTCGTTCCAGACGCGCGCCGTGATCCGCCCGCTCGGGTCGACCAGCTCCAGCGCGAGGTACGACGCGCCGGTGCGCGTCCGCAGCCGCTCCTTCTTCGCCACCGCGTAGACGCCCTCGACCGTGCGGTTCTCCTCCAGCTGGGCGATCGCGGTCATCGGGGCAACTCTAGTTTGGCCTTCCGCCGGAGCGGGGAGCCGCCAGAGAGGATGGACGTGACCCTGCGCAGGTCGAGGGTGTTCGACGCCTCGAGCCCGGTGACGCGCTACTGGCTCTCCCGCTGCGTCGGCTTCTCGGTGACGAGCGGCGGCCGCGTCGAGGCCGTGCTCTCCGACGGCGACCTCTTCGAGCCGCACACGCTGCTCGTTCGCAGCTCGCGGCATCGCGTGCGCCGCGTTCCCGCCTCCGCGGTGGTCGCGGTCGTGCCGGTGCAGCGGAAGCTCGTCGTCGCGCGCGCGTCGCGCCGCCTGCCGCGCGTGCGGGTCGACCTTCGTCCGGCCGCGCGGGTCGCGGGACTCGCCGCGGCCGAGGCGTGGCGCCTCTCCGTGCTCGCGTACCGGGCCGCCGCGCCCGTCGTCGCGGCCTGGTCGATGCGCGCCTGGGCGGAGTCGGTGCGGCTGGTAGCGTCAGTCCCGTGGCACAGATTCGGCCCTTCCGCGCGCTCCGCTACGACGAGAGCGTCGCAGGAGCTCTCGAGACGCTGGTCGCTCCTCCGTACGACGTCGTCTCCCCCGAGCAGCGCGAGCGACTCGCCGGTCGAAGCGAACACAACGTCGTCCGGCTGACCCTCCCGGAGTCGGAGGAGCAGGCTGCGCGCGACCTCGCCGCGTGGCGCGAGCAGGGCG
>DASZYW010000219.1:0-2564 GCA_035545195.1 Gaiellaceae bacterium | reverse complement strand
CCGCGTGGGAGGGCGCGTGCGACGGCGCCGGCCGCGGTGTGCTGCTCGCCGGCGAACCCGTCGTCGGCAAGACGCGCACCGCGGCCGAGCTCGCGGCCGAGGCGCAGGCCGCCGGCGCTCTGGTCCTGCACGGCTGGTGCGAGGAAGGGGTCGGCGCGGCGTACCAGCCGTTCACGCAGGCCCTCGACCAGCACACGTGGAACGTGCGCCGGCCCGCGCTCGGCCGGCAGCCCGGCGAGCTCCGCCGCCTGCTGCCTGAGCTCGCCGACCGCGTCCCGGCGCTGCCGCAGCCGCTGACGTCCGACCCGCGCGCGGAGGAGTACGTCCTCGTCGACGCCGTCTCGAGCTGGCTGCTCGACGCATCCCGCGCCAACGGGCTCGTGCTCGTGCTCGACGACCTGCACTGGGCCGACCGTCCGACGCTGCTGATGCTCGGGCACCTGCTGCGCGCCGCGACGGCCGATCCGCAGGCGCGGCTGCTCGTGCTCGGCACGTACCGCGACAGCGACGTCGACCGCCACCACCCGCTCGCCGACCTCATCGGTGAGGTCAGCCGCCTGCACGGCGTGGAGCGCATCCCGATGCGTGGCTTGTCGGTCGGCGAGGTGCTCGCGCTCGCCGAGGCGACCGCCGGGCACGGGCTCGGGGAGACCGGCATCTCGCTCGCCGAGACGCTGCACGTGCAGACCGAGGGCAACCCGTTCTTCGTCGAGGAGCTGCTCGCGCACCTCCGCGAGACCGGTGCGCTCCGCTCGCAGGAAGGCCGCTGGCTGCTGTCCGACGCGGCCCGCGGCGCGATCCCCGTGGGCGTGCGCGACGTCGTCGGCCGCCGGCTCTCGCGCCTGTCCGCCGACGCGGGGCGCGCGCTGACCCACGCGGCCGTCGTCGGACGCGACTTCGACCTGCCGCTCCTCGCCACGCTGCTCGACACCGACGAGGACACCCTCGTCGACGTCCTCGACGAGGCGGTGACCGCGCGCCTCATCGAGGAGGTCGGTGCCGACCGCTTCCGGTTCCGGCACGCGCTCGTCCAGGAGACGCTCTACGAGGAGGCGTCCGCGACCCGGCGGCGGCGGCTGCACCGGCGGGTGGCCGAAGCGGTCGAGGCGCTGCGCCCCGACGACGTCATCGCGCTCGCGCACCACTTCGAGCTCGGTGGCCCCGACGACGGGCGCATGAGCCGCGCCGTCGAGTACGGCCTCGCGGCCGCCTGGCAGGCCTACCGCACCCGCGCGCTGGCCGACGCCGAGCTCCGCTTCCGGCGCGTGCTCGAGATGCTCGAGGAGGACCCCGACGATCCGATCGCGCTCGACGCGATGATCGGGCTCGGCGAGTGCCAGCGCGACCTCGGCGACCAGGGCTACCGCGAGACGCTGCTCGCCGCCGCGGACCGCGCGACCGGCGCGCCCGACAAGCTGGTCGCCGCGGTGCTCGCCAACCGGCGCAGCATCACGAGCATCGTCGGCGAGGTCGACAACCGTCGTGTCGAGCTCGCCGAGAGCGCGCTCGCCGTCGTCGGCGAGCACGACAGCGCCGACCGCGCACGGCTGCTCGGCTACCTCGCCGCGGAGACCGTGTTCACGCGCGACCAGGCATCCCGGCTGGCGCTCGTCGACGAGGCGGAGGCGATCGCGCGCCGCCTCGGGGACCGTCGGCTGCTCGGAGAGGTGCTGGTGCGCACGGCGTTCCCCGCCATCGCGTTCGATCGGCTCGCCGCGATCACCGCGCGCGGAGCGGAAGCGATCGCGCTCGCGGACGAGCTCGGTGACCTCACGTTGCGCGTCGAGGCGCGGGGCATGCACGCGTGGGCGTTGCTCACCGCCGGCGACATCGCCGGCGCGCACGAGGTCAGCCTCGAGGCGGCCGCGATCGCCGACGAGGGCACGCCGCCGACGCTGCGCTGGATGACGCAGTACTGGCTCGTCGCGCACGAAGGCATCGCCGCGCGCTTCGCGGACGCGCGCACGATGAACGACGAGCTGCTGCAGTTCGGTGAGGTGCACGGCGAGCCGGACCGGCTCAACTGGTGGGCGGCCGCGTCGACGGCGGTGCTGCTGCTGACCGCCGAGATCGGCGCGATGGCCGAGGTCATCGGTGCGTACGCCGACCAGTACCCCGCACTGCCGACGTGGCGGGCCGCGCACGTGCAGGCGCTCGCGCAGGCCGGCCGCATCTCCGACGCGCGCACCGTCCTCGACGCGCACCCGATGAGCCTGCAGCGCATGGTCGAAGACCCGTACGGCCTCGTCGGCATCGCGTCGCTCGCGCAGACCGCGTGGCTGCTCGATGCGCGCGATCTCGCCGAGTCGGTCGCGGCCGCTGCGCAGCCCTACGACGGGCAGTGGGCGCACCTGTTCATCGGCGTCGTCGGCCCGGTGTCGTGGTCGATCGGGCTGTGCGACGTGGTCGCGGGCCGGGTCGACGACGGCATCGCCCGGCTCGAGCGCGAGGTCGCCGCCGCGGAGGAGAAGGGCTGCACCGCGGTCGCCGCGCGCATCCGCGCGGACCTCGTCGGCGCGCTGCGGCGCCGCGGCCACGACGGTGACGCGTCGGCGGCCGCCCTG
>DASZYW010000218.1:0-4338 GCA_035545195.1 Gaiellaceae bacterium | reverse complement strand
GCGCGGCTGCGCGCCCGGCGGTGAGCCGCCTCCGCAGCGCGGCCGCCGGCGCCGTTGCGGCTACAACGTGGGCGGCGGTCGAGCCGATCGACACGCGGGTCGCGCGCTGGGACTACTCCGACGTCGCGCTGCTCGGCAAGGCGGTGACGCGCTCGCGCGCGTGGCCGGTCGCCGGGCTGGCCGTCCACTGCGCCAACGGCGTGGTCTTCGGGCTCGCGTACGAGGAGGTGCGACGCCGCACGCGCCTCGGGCCCAGGCGGGTCGCGCTCGGCCTCGCGCTCGCCGAGCACCTGACGCTCTACCCGCTCGCCGCCCTCGTCGACCGGCGGCATCCCGCGCGCGGCGGGCCCGGCCTCGCGCCGATGTGGAGCGCACGCGGCTTCGCGCTCGAGACGTGGCGCCACGCCCTGTTCGGCGCGGTGCTCGGCCGGCTGGCCGGCTAGCTGCCGAGGAAGTCGAGCAGGAGCGCGGCCAACTCCTCGGGCCGTTCCTCGGACATGTGGTGGCCGCAGTCGATCGTCGCCTCGCGCACGTCGGTTGCCCACCCTCGCCAGATGCCGAGCAGGTCGTCGTAGAGGTCGACGGTGTCGTCCCGGAGCGCCCACCCGACGAGCAGCGGGCACTCGATCTTGCGACCGGCATCTCGGTCGGCCCGCTCGTGCTCCAGGTCCTCCCGGAGCCCGGCGCGGTAGTCCTCGAGCATCGCGTGGACGACGCCGGGATCGTGGATCGCCTCCCGGTAGTCGGCGAACGCCTCCTCCCCCATGTGCTCGGCGGTCGCCGTGTACCAGGCGTCGGGATCGGCGTCGATGATCCGCTCCGCGGGCTTCTCGCGCTGCGCGAAGAACCACCAGTGCCACCACGCCTGGGCGAAGCGCCAGTCGCCGCGCTCCAGGTGCTCGACGATCGGCAGCCCTTCGAGCAGCACGAGCCTGTCGACCGAGTCGGGATGGTCGAGCGCCAGGCGCAGGGCGACGAGCGCGCCCCGGTCGTGGCCGACGACGGAGAAGCGCTCGTGGCCGAGCCGGCGCATGAGGCCGACGATGTCCCCCGCGACGGCGCGCTTCGTGTATGGCTCGACCTGCTCCGACTTGCCGTACCCCCGCAGATCGGGGCAGACGACCGTGTGCGCGTGCGCGAGCCGCGGCGCGACCATGTGCCACGTGACGTGCGTCCGCGGATGCCCGTGGAGGAGCACCACCGGCGGCCCGTCCCCGCCATGGCGGACGCGCAGGGTGGCCGCGCCGGTGTCGAGGTGCTCGAGCTCGAAGCCGTCGAAGAAGGTCATGCCCGGCCGCGTGCCCGCCCTCCGCGGCTCGCAATCCCGCGCGGCGACCATCGGCGGATGCGCACCGCCGCCGGCCTCGCCGACGGGATCCGCGGGCTCGTCCACCGGCCCCACCGCACCGAGCCAAGCGGCGGTAGCGAGGGCCTGACCCTGACCTTGTGTTGACTCAACACAAGGTCAGGGTCCGGGGCGCCGGCCGCAGGCGGACGGCGTCAGGCGGCCAGCGCGCCCCGCACGGCCTGACGGGCGCCGAGCGCGCCGGAGAGGGTCGCGGCCAGCATCAGCAGCGTCGCGACGACCAGCTGCGGCGCGACCGCCGAGCCACCGAAGAAGGCCGGGTCCGCGGACCGGGCGAGCGCGGCCCACCAGACGGCCGTGGCGGCCGTCATCGCCGCCATGGCCGCCACGACGCCCACCGCGAGCATCGCCTCGAGCCTGAGCGTGCCGTGCGTGAGATGGAGTCGCCGGCCGCACGCGACGGCGGCCGCCGTCCACGCGAGGACGCAGGCGGCGAGGAGCAGCGCGACGAGCACCGCGACGGCCGTGTATGCGGCATCGCTCCCGTTCCGCTGCGGGCCGGTCAGGCCGTGCGCCCACAGGGCGAGGCCGGCCACCCCCGCGCCCGCGCAGACCGTCAGCACCGAGGCGGCGACGAGATGCGGGCGGACGAGCGGCCAGCCGCCGTCGCGCAGGAACCGGAGGAGCGCGGGCAACGCCGCCACGACGCCCGCGACGACGAGCGCCGAGCCGACGGCGGCGCCGCCGATCAGGACGTCGAACGCGTCGAACGGGACGCCGTGGCCGCCGTTCGGCATCGCGCCCTGCCAGTGCTCCGAGAACTTCTGCACCCCGACCCCACCGACGACGAAGAGCGCCCAGGCGCACAGCACGAGGAGCGCGCCGCCGCGGGTCCGCTCGGCGGGCGGCGGGTCGCCGGCCAGCCCGGCCGCGCGCAACCGCTCGCGGAAGGCGCCGGCGGCGACGTCCAGCCCGTCGCGCCACGACACGCGACCGCCGCTCGAGGCGACGAGCAGCTCCTCCAGCTCGGCCCCGTAGCGGATCCGCCACGGCCGCGGATACAGGCGCAGGAGCAGGCCGGTCACGCCGCACCTCCGGCGAGCGACGGGCGCGCGCCGGCGAGCCGGGCGGTGCCCTCGTCGACGATCGTCCGCAGCTCGGCGAGCGTCTCGGCCAGGGCCTCTTCGCCCGCGGCGGTGATGCGGTACGGCCGGCGCCGGCCGGCCTCGCCCGCGGGCTCGATCAGCCCGCGCTCCTCGAGCCGGGAGATCGCGCCGTAGAGCGTCCCCGGGCCGAGGCTCGTGCCTGCGAACGCCTCGATGTCCTTCTGGAGCGCGTAGCCGTGCTTCGGACCCGACGCGAGGCTCGTCAGGATCAGCACGGGCGGGTCGTTCGGTCTGGTCGTCATGTCGACACTATACTACGCGCCGCGTAGTATCGCAAGGCGTAGTAGAAGCAACCCCCGTACCTGGTCTCGGAATGAGCTCGAAGCGATCCGTCACGGCTCGCGCAACCCTCGTACCTGGTACGTCGCAGGATCCCGGTTCGCGCTTCGTGACGGCGCCGCGCGACGTACCAGGTACGTGAGTGACAGCGCTCGCCGAGGTGCCGGCGCGGGGCGAGCCTACGGTCGCAAGACCGCTCGGCGCGGTCCGGCGAGGAAGCCGGCCTCGACCAGGAGCGGCATGACCTCGCTGTCGCCCACCGGCGCGCCGTCGAACCGCTCGACGGCCAGACGGCGGCCGGGCCGGGCCTTCACGTGCGAGACGAGGGCGGCCAGGGCGGGACGCAGCCAGCTCTCGTCGGGGTCGACGAGCGGGACGAGCGTCCGGCCGCCGCGCTCCACGTAGAGCACGGGCTCGCCGCCGAGCGTGACGACGTACGCGCCCGCGACGCGGGCCGCCCGGGCGCCCGCGCGCTTCGGCCACGGCAGTGCGGCACCGTACGGCTGCGCAGGATCCGCGGCCGCCAGCACGAGCGCCTCCCGCTCCTCGCCCGGCTCGCGCAGCTCGCGCAGCCGCTCCACCGCGCCCCCGAGCGCGAACTGGGCGCCGCCGAGGCCCTCGACGAAGTAGCCGCGGCGGCAGAGGCCGAGCGTCTCGAGCGCGCGCAGCTCCGCGTACACGGCGCCGTAGCCGCCGGGAATGCCCTCGCCGCGGACGCCGACGCGCGTGACGATGCCCTGCCGCTCGAGGAGCAGCTCGGCGAGCGCACGCCGGTCGGGCTCGCCGCCGAAGAGGCGCTCCGTCCGCGACCAGCGGCCCACCGTCGCCCCCGTGCCCGCCGCCCGCCTCCGCGAGAACCGCCGCGGCCGCCGCTCGGCCCGCGCCGCGTCGAACCGGCGCTGCGCACGCAGCGGCTGCCAGGCGTCGTTCGTCACCTCGCCGGCCCAGACGAGATCCCACAGGGCGGCGAGTGCCTCGCCGCCCTCTAGTTGGGTTGCTTCGAGCACCTCGTCCCAGTAGAGCGCCGACGTGAGCGCCTCGCGCAGCGCGTCATGGATCGGACCCTCGGGCGGCGGTGCGCTCGGGACCCGTCCGAGCACCGTTGCGTCCTCGCGGAAGTAGAGCGCGACGCGATCCGGCCCGGCGCCGACCCACACCACCTCGCCGCTCGAACAGAGCGCATCGAGATCCTCGGGCCGGTAGCCGGGCACGCGCCGCGGCAGGACGTCGCTCTCCCACAGCGCGACCGGCAGCGCAAGCGCCTGCAGCGGGACGAGCGCTTCGCGCAGCGAAGCGCTCCGGTCGACGCCGTGCCAGCTCGGCAGGAAGCGTGCGAGGGCTCCGGGCTCGACGGGCTCGACCTCCTTCCGGAGCGCCGCGATCGACGCGCGCCGCAGACGGCGCAGGACGTCGGGGTCGCACCATTCGCGCTCGCTCCCGCCCGGCCGAAGCTCGCCGCGGACGAGGAGCTCCTCGCGCTCGAGCCCCGCGAGCAGCTCGCCGACGTCGCGCCCGAAGCGCTCGTTCGCCTGCGCGGTCGTGAACGGCCCGCGTCCCTTGGCGTAGCGCAGCACGAGCTGGCGCAGC
>DASZYW010000217.1:0-1939 GCA_035545195.1 Gaiellaceae bacterium | reverse complement strand
CAGCGACTCGTGATCGCGCGCGAGATCTTCATGCCGAAGTCGTAGGCTCCGCGCGATGGCGATCGAGATCGACCTGAGCGGGCGCGTCGCGCTCGTCACCGGCGCCTCGCGCGGGCTCGGCCGGGCCGACGCGCTCGCGCTCGCCCGCGCCGGCGCGGACGTCGTCGTCGCCGACCTGCTCGTCGAGTCGGAGCTGACGGAGGAGACCGACCGCTACGGCACGCTCGCGACGGTCGCGCGCCAGAGCGGGATGGTGCACACCGAGGAGACGGTCGGCCAGATCGAGGCGCTCGGCCGCCGCGCGCTCGCCGTCCGCTGCGACGTCACGAACCGCGCCGAGGTCGACGCCGCCGTCGCCCGCGCGGCGGAGGAGCTCGGCGCCGTCGACATCCTCGTCAACAACGCCGGCACGCTCGACCACGTCGCCCAGTTCCCCGACCAGTCGCCGGAGCTCTGGGAGCGCGACCTCCGCGTCAACCTGACCGGCGCCTTCAACTGCGCGCAGGCCGTCTGGCCGCACATGAAGGAGAAGGGCTGGGGCCGGATCGTGAACATGGCCTCCGTCGCCGGCACGCTCGGCGGCTTCGGGCAGGCGAGCTACTCGACGACGAAGGCGGGCGTGCTCGGCCTGACGAAGACGCTCGCCATGGAGGGCGGCCGGCACGGGATCACCTGCAACGCGATCGTCCCGGGCGTGATCGGCAGCGAGGCCTTCCACATGGCGAACGCCGCCATGAACGAGCGGATCGTCAAGCGCACCGCGCTCAAGCGCCACGGCGAGCCGGAGGAGATCGCGAACACGATCGCGTTTCTCTGCTCGGACCTCGCGAGCTACATCACCGGCGCCGAGATCACGGTCTCGGGCGGCGTCGAGCTGTTCGTCTTCTGAGCGAATCTGGCCTAGAGTCCGAGCCGTGGACGCGCAGCGGGAGCGGCTCATGTGCCGGATCGGGCTGCACCGCTGGGCGCGCATGCGCCAGCCCGACCCCGATCTGGAGAACCCCCAGCTCGACGCTCCCTGGGTCAGCCGGTGCCGGTATTGCGGGCGGGAGCGCGGCGACGCGTCGCTCTTCCTGACCGCGCTCTTCGGCGCGGTCTTCCTCGGCAGCATCGCGATCTTCTGGTTCTCCTCGCCGCTCCTGGGCGCGCTCGTGATGATCGCGGGGATGTCCGGACTGATGTGGACGGCCGGCCTCGCCGTCCTCCAGGTGATCGTGCGCTGGCTCAGCATCGGCCGCTGACAGGCGGAAAACCGGCGATACGATCCTGCGGTGCGCACGACGCTCTGGCGTTCGGCTTTCCTCTTCCTGGTCGCGGTCGTCGCGGCCGGGCTCGTGCTCGGGTTCGCGTTCGCCGGCTCGTCGACCACGCTCGCGAAAGGCGTCCGGATCGACGGGATCGACGTCGGCGGGATGAAGGCGAAGGACGCCCAGCAGCTCCTCGAACAGCGCTCCGCGAAGCTGTCGCGCCGCCCGGTCGTCTTCACCGCCGGCGGCAAGAAGTTCCCGATCGCGCCGCTCACGCTCGGCGTCGAGCCCGACTGGGCGGCCGCCGTCGACTCGGCGGAGCGCCAGGGCGACGGGTTCGGGCCGCTCCGCGGCTTCCGCCGGATCGACGTGCAGTTCTTCGGCGCCGACGTCTCGCCGCCGGTCAGCGTCCTGCGCGGCGCGCTCGGGTACGAGCTCGAGCTGATCGCGCAGCGCGTGAACCGCCCGCAGCGGAGCGCCTCGCTCGTCCTCCACGGGACGACGGTCGCGGTCGTCCCGGGACGGCCCGGCCGGACGCTCGACCGCGCCGCGGCGGCGGATACGATCGTCCGCGCGCTCTCCTCGCTGCAGCGGCCGCTCGGCGCGGTGCCGCTGCCGTTCCGCAGCGTCGCGCCGGCGCTCGGCGCCGCCAAGCTCGCCGCGGCTGCGCGGCAGGCGCGGGTCGCGCTCTC
>DASZYW010000216.1:0-1674 GCA_035545195.1 Gaiellaceae bacterium | reverse complement strand
ACCGGGAAGTTCCACGGCGTGATCGCGCCGACGACGCCGATCGGCTGGCGGATGCTCATGTTCCACTTGTCCGGGAGCTCCGACGGGGTCGTCTGGCCGAAGAGGCGCCTACCCTCGCCGGCCATGTAGTAGGTGATGTCGATCGCCTCCTGGACGTCGCCGCCCGCCTCGGCCTTCACCTTCCCCATCTCGTGCGTCATCAGGTCGGTGAGCGCGGCCTTCTCCTCCTCGAGCAGGCGCGCGAGCCGGAACAGGATCTCGCCGCGCCGCGGCGCGGGCACGAGGCGCCACTCCTGGAAGGCCTCCTTCGCGGCCGCGACCGCGCGGTCGACGTCCTCGACGCCGGAGCGTGGGAAGACGCCGATCGTCTCGCCGTTCGCCGGGCTCGTGCTCTCGAAGGTCTCGCCGGAGACGGCGTCCACCCACTCGCCGCCGATGAAGTTCTGTGAAGTCGTCTGCGTCGTCGCCATGCCGCCGAGTCTAGTGGCGGCGGCGCGTCACTCCGGCGGGGTCGTGTCCGGGAACGTGCCCGGGTGCGAGCGGCGGCGGTCGCGGATCGTGCGCCGCTCCTTGACCTCCGGCGGCACGTCCTGGCCACTGCGGCGGTCGGCGCCCTTGCGGCGGTCGACGATGACCGTCACGTTGGGGTTGTCCTTGTAGTAATCGACCATCCGCTCGTACAGCTCGTCCTCGAGCTCACGAGGGATCACGCAGTAGATCACCCTCCCAGTGTAGGCAGGGCGTCGGTCTGCGCCAGTGCGCCGACGACTCAGAGCCGGGCGATCTCGGGGACGAGCCGGCCGTCGTCCTCGACGTGCGCGTTCCACTCCTTGAACCCGGCGTCGAGCTCCTCGAGCTCGTGGCCGCGCCGCTCGAGGCGGACCGGCTGGGCCGACTCGGGGCTGATCCGGTACTGGTACCAGGAGAGGTCCCAGGCGACCGTGATCGCCAGCTCGCCGGTGGAGCCGGTGAGCGGGACGATGTTCGCGCGCGCCTCGCCCAGGCTCTTCGCGATCCCCTCGACGGTGCGGCGGTAGGCGCTGCCGTTGAAGAGGTCGGCCGCCTCGAGGATCGCGATCTCGTGGGGCGAGAGCCTGCGCAGGATCGGCTCCTGCTGCGCCAGCGCCCCATCGTGCGACGCGTTGCGGAGGCCGAGGAACTCAACGATGCTGCGCCGCTTGCGGCGCTCGGCGCCGACCGTGGGGAGCGTCGGCGTCCCCTCCTTGATCCAGCCGTGCTCCTGCGCGATCTCCTGGCAGAGCGGACACACGTCGACGAGCTCGGCGCCCTCCTCGGGCGCGAAGCGCACCGCGCGCTCGCCCATCAGCAGCGTCCGCTCGCAGATCGCGCAGACGCGCATCGTGGAGACCTTCGTCACCCTCACGCTGGCGAGTCTAGCCCGACTTGCGCAGCCTTCCCACGCTGCGCTATGGTCACTTACATGTGTGTTTTACATATAGCGGAGAGCGCGTGATGCACGGCCCGCACCACCGCGGCCCGCGCTCGCGCCGTCACCACGGCGGGCACTGGCGCGTCTTCGCGCGCGTCGAGCGCTTCACCGAGCCGGCGCTCCTCCTCCTCCTCCGCGAGCGCCCGGCGCACGGCTACGACCTGCTCGAGCGGCTGCCGGAGCTGACCGGCGAGGAGCGCGTGGAGATGGGGAACCTCTACCGC
>DASZYW010000215.1:0-2177 GCA_035545195.1 Gaiellaceae bacterium | reverse complement strand
CGAGAGCGCGGGTTCGACCAGGTCGGCCGCCTCGGAGGAGAGCGAGCGGAGGCGCGCAACCGCGTCGGCCGCCGCGGGCACCTCGCCGAGCACGGCGCGGAGGAAGCCCTCGACCTCGGGGCCGACCTGCGGCTCGGGGCGAAACTCGGCCAGCCGCTGGATCAGCGTCGCCGCCTTGATCAGCGCGTTGTCCGCGATCCCCGGCATCGACGCGTGCCCCGAGCGGCCGCGGACGCGGATCGCGAACGGCGCGGTCGCCTTCTCGGCCGTCGTGCAGATGTGGAAGCGGTCGCCGCCGACCTGCATCCGGTCGCCGCCGCCCTCGTTGATCGCGTAGTCGCAGCGGACCGCGTCCGCGTGCTCGCGGCAGAGCCACGAGAGTCCGAAGTCGTCCCCGACCTCCTCGTCGGCGGTCGCGCAGAAGATCAGGTCGCCGGAGCCCTGCCAGCCCTCCCGCGCGAGCGAGGCGATCGCGACCGCCTCCGCCGCGACCTGGCTCTTCATGTCGAGCGCGCCGCGGCCCCACACCTCGCCGTCCCGCACCTCGCCGGAGAAGGGCGGCACCGACCATTCGGCGGGGTCGGCCAGGACGACGTCGGTGTGCGAGAGGAGCAGGAGCGTCGGACCGTCGCCGCGGCCGGGGATCCGCGCGACGAGGTTCGCGCGCTCGGGCACCTTCGCGTACAGCTCGCAGGCGACGCCGTTCGCCTCCAGGTAGTCGCGCAGGAGCTCCGCCGCCTGCGTCTCGTTCCCGGGCGGGTTCGTCGTGTCGAGCCGGATCAGGCGGCTGAGGAGGTCGACGACCTCGTCGCGCAGGCTGGCAACGGCCACGGGCGGAGCATACTTCTCGCGTGTCCGACCTCTTCTCCGATGCGGCGTCGCAGCGCGCGAGCGCGGTCGCCCCGCTCGCCCAGCGGCTCCGGCCGACGACGCTGGACGAGTTCGTCGGCCAGCAGCACGTGCTCGGCGAGAGCTCGGCGCTGCGGCAGGCGATCGCGGAGGATCGCGTCCGCTCCTCGATCTTCTACGGGCCGCCCGGTTCGGGGAAGACGACGCTCGCGCGGATCGTCGCCGCGACGACGGGCGCCGCCTTCGAGGAGCTGTCGGCGGTCTCGGCGTCGGTGAAGGACGTGCGCGAGGTGCTCGCCCGCGCCCGCGAGCGGCTCGGCACGAGCGGCCGGCGGACGATCCTCTTCCTCGACGAGATCCACCGCTTCAACAAGGCGCAGCAGGACGCGTTGCTGCCGGCGGTCGAGGAAGGGCTCGTGACCCTGATCGGCGCCACGACGGAGAACCCGTACTACGAGGTCAACTCGGCGCTGCTCTCGCGCGCGCAGGTGTACGAGCTGCAGTCGCTCGAGCCCGAGGAGCTGGCGCGGATCGTCGAGCGCGGCGCCGCGGCGCTCGGCGGCCCGGTCGGCGACGAGGTGCGCGAGCTGATCGTGCGCCGTGCGGGCGGCGACGCGCGCAATGCGCTCAACATCCTCGAGCTGGCGTGGGAGTCGTCGGGCGGCGCGCCGGAGGAGAGCCACGTCGAGGACGCGGCGCGCAAGCGTCCGGTCGTCTACGACAAGGGCGCCGACGCGCACTACGACTTCACCTCGGCGTTCATCAAGTCGATGCGGGGGAGCGATCCCGACGCGGCGGTCTACTACCTCGCGGCGATGCTCGAGGGCGGCGAGGACGCGCGCTTCCTCGCGCGCCGCATGGTCGTGCTCGCCTCCGAGGACATCGGGAACGCCGACCCCCAGGCGCTGGTCGTCGCGGTCGCGGCGGCGCAGGCGGTCGAGCACGTCGGCCTGCCCGAGGCGCGGCTCAACCTCGCCCAGGCGGCGATCTACCTCGCCCGGGCGCCGAAGTCGAACGCGAGCTACGTGGCGCTGAAGGAGGCGACCGCGGACGTGCGCGAGCACGGCAACGTGAAGCCGCCGAAGTCGCTCCGCGACGCGTCGTGGGCCGGCCGCCAGCTCGGCCACGGCGAGGGCTACGTCTATCCGCACGACGACCCGCGCGGCTTCGAGCAGAGCTACCTCCCGGAGGAGCTGCAGGGCCGGCGCTACTACCGGCCGTCCGGGAACGGCGACGAGCTAGAGGATCCGGGCGCCGAGCGCTGACGCGACGAGCTCGACGGCCAGCCGGCCGGTCGCGTTCTCGCGGTCGAGGATCGGGTTCACCTC
>DASZYW010000214.1:0-5356 GCA_035545195.1 Gaiellaceae bacterium | reverse complement strand
AGCGCCTGCGCGGCGCAGAGGACGGCGTAGGAGGGAGCGAGCCCGAGGCTCAGGGCGCGTCCGGGAACTCCGGCAGGTTCCGGATCCCCTCGCGAGTGACGTACTTCGACCAGGAGTCCTGGAGCGCCTCGATCAGCTCCTCCACGAACTTCGGCGACGCGTTCACGCGCGCCACGACCGCCCCCGGCACGTCGCCCTCCTCGGCCTCGTGCTCGATGCGGGCGAACGTGAGCGTGAACTCGTACTGCGAGAAGCTGATGTTGGCGAAGTTCGCGTACACGCCGCCGAGCAGCTCCGGAGGCATCGCGATGTTCAGGCGGCGCTCGCCGGGCGGGACGTCGGGCATGAGCTCGTCGTCGTCCACACGCACATACTACGGGCGTGTCCCGGAACCCACGCGTGAGGCAGGTCCTGCGGGTCGCCGTCGCCGCGTGCATCACGTTCGGCGGCGGAACGGTCGGCTTCCGCCTGATCCTGCACGAGTCGTGGTTCCAGTCGCTCTACCGGACGGTGGTCACGGTGACGCTGACCGGCCTCGACACCGTGCCCGGCAACGACGCGGCGCGCGCGCTCTCGATCGTGCTCGTCCTGACCGGGTTGACGATCGTCGCGTACGCGGGTGCCGTTATCGTCGAGGCGATCGCGGGCGGCGTCCTCACCGGCGCCCTCGCCGAGCGACGGAGGCAACGGGCGATCGAGCAGCTGAGCGACCACTACATCATCTGCGGCTACGGCCGGGTCGGGCGCAGCGTGGCCGACGAGTTCCGCGCCTCCGGCGTCTACTACGTCGTGCTCGACTTCCACGAGGACGCGATCGCGGCGGCGAACGAGAACGGCGAGCTGCTCGTCGAGGGCGACGCGACCGAGGACGAGGATCTCGAGCGCGCCGGGCTCTCTCGCGCGCGCGGGCTCGTCGCCGCGGCCGACTCGGACGCCGACAACCTCTTCGTCGTCCTCTCGGCGCGCTCCGCCTGCCCCGGCCTGACGATCGTCGCGCGAGCCTCCGACGCGGACGCCGAGCGCAAGCTGCGGCTCGCGGGCGCCGACCGCGTCGTGCTCCCGTATACCGCCGCGGGGCGGGTGATGGCGAACCTCGTCCTCAAGCCGCAGGTGACCGCCTTCCTCGACGCCGTCACCACCGCGACCGGGCCCGACCTCCAGCTCGCGGAGATCGAGGTGCACCGCACCTGCCCGGCCGCCGGCCGCTCGATCCGCGACCTGCGCATCCGCCACGAGACCGGCGCGATCGTCGTGGCGCTACGGAAGCCCGACGGCTCGTTCGACACGACGCCGGAGCCCGACACGCCGATCGAGGTCGGTGACGTCCTGATTGGCGTCGGCGCGCCCGACGAGCTGCGTCGGCTCGAGGACCTGTTCGCGCGCGGCGAGGCCGTTGCCGGCTGATCCCGTCAGAGCGCTCGCCGACGCGCTCGCGGAGCGGGTCGGAGCCGACCTCGAGCTGGAGCGGCCCGCCGACCCCGAGCACGGCGACTTCGCGACGAATGTCGCGCTGCGGCTCGCCGGCACGCGCCGGACGGCGCCGCGCGAGCTCGCGACCGAGATCGCCGCGGCCGCCGAAGGGCTGCCCGGCGTCACGCGCGCCGAGGTCGCCGGGCCGGGCTTCGTCAACCTGTTCCTCGCCGACGAGTGGTTCGTCGAGGCGCTCGGCTCGATCCTCGGCGACGACCGCTTCGGCGGCGGCTGGGCGCGGCCGCGCGAGCGGGTCCAGGTCGAGATGGTCTCCGCGAACCCGACCGGGCCGCTGCACGTCGCGCACGCGCGCAACGGCGCCTATGGCGACGCGGTCGCGCGGCTCCTCGAGCTGGGCGGGCACGAGGTCGAGCGCGAGTACTACTACAACGACTCCGGCGGGCAGATGGACCGCTTCCGGGCGTCGGTCGAGGCGGTGCGCGAGGGCAAGGAGCCGCCGGAGGACGGCTACCGCGGCGCGTACGTCGCCGAGCTGGCGAAGGAGCCCGGCGACCCGGTGCCGGAGATGCTGCGGCGGATCGAGGCATCGCTGGAGCGGTTCCGCATCCACTTCGACTCGTGGGCGAAGCAGAGCGTGCTCGAGCAGCGGCTGCCCGAGCTCCTGCCGAGGCTCGACGCGTACGAGAAGGACGGCGCGCTGTGGGCGCGCTCCTCCGCGTACGGCGACGACGAGGATCGCGTTCTGCTCCGCTCCGAGGACCGCTCGCCGACCTACCGCGCCGCCGACGTCGCGTACCTCGTCGACAAGCTCGAGCGCGGCTTCGACCGCGCGATCTACGTCCTCGGCGCCGACCACCACGGCACGCGCAACTGGTACGCGGCGATCGCGCAGATGCTCGGCTACGACCCGGCGCGCGTGGAGGTGCTGCTCTACCAGCTCGTCCACCTGACCGAGGGCGGCCTGCAGAAGAAGATGTCGAAGCGGCGCGGCGACGTCGTCTTCCTCGACGACTTCCTGGACGAGATCGGCGTCGACGCGGCGCGCTGGTACCTCGTCAACCGCGGCCCCGACCAGACGATCGAGATCGACGTCGAGCTGGCGGCCGAGCGCTCGCAGAAGAATCCGGTCTACTACGTCCAGTACGCCCACGCCCGGATCGCCGGGATCCTGCGCAACGCCTCCTCGACAAGTAACAGTCTGTTACTAAGTGCGGCGCTGGCCCCGGAGGAGCGCGAGCTCGTCAAGCGGCTCGCCGAGCTCCCGTCGGTGGTCGCCGACGCGGCCGAGAAGCGCGGCCCGCAGGCGATCCCCGCCTACGCGATCCGCGTCGCCGACGACTTCCACCGCTTCTACCACGAGCACCGCGTCCTCGAATCCGAGCAGGAGGCGTTCCGGCTCGCGCTCTGCCGCGCGACCCAGACGGTGATCGCGCGCTGTCTCGACCTCGTCGGCGTCGACGCACCTGACAGGATGTGACGCCGTGAGCGCGCGCCAGGCACCCGACCGCAACATCGCGCTGGAGCTCGTCCGCGTCACCGAGGCCGGCGCCATGGCCGCCGCACGCTGGATCGGCCGCGGCGACAAGGAGGCGGCCGACCAGGCCGCGGTAGACGCGATGCGCTACGTCCTCGACTCGGTCGCGATGCGCGGCGTGGTCGTGATCGGCGAGGGGGAGAAGGACGAGGCGCCGATGCTCTACAACGGCGAGGAGGTCGGGACCGGCGAAGGCCCCGAGGTCGACGTCGCAGTCGACCCGCTCGAGGGGACGAGGCTCACCGCGCTCGGCCAGACCGGCGCGATCTGCGTGATCGCCGTCGCCGAGCGCGGCACGATGCTCTTCCCGGGAGCGGCGGTCTACATGGAGAAGATCGCCGTCGGCCCGCGTGCGATCGACGCGATCGACATCACGAAGAGCCCGACCGAGAACGTGCACGCCGTCGCCGAGGCGCTCGGGCGGTCGGACCGGGAGATCGACGTGGTCGTGCTCGAGCGCGACCGCCACGACGAGCTGATCCGCGAGCTCCGCGAAGCGGGCGCGCGCGTGCGGCTGATCCGGGACGGCGACGTCGCCCCGGCGATCGCGGCCGGCCAGCAGGGGACGAACGTCGACATGCTCTACGGGATCGGCGGCACGCCGGAGGGCGTCATCTCCGCGGCGGCGCTCAAGTGCGTCGGCGGCGGGATCCAGGGCCGGCTCTGGCCGCGCGACGACGAGGAGCGGCAGCGGCTCGTCGACGCCGGACTCGATCCGGCGCGGGTCCTCCACACCGACGACCTCGTCTCGGGCGAGGACGTCTTCGTCGCCGCGACCGGCGTCACGAACGGGCCGCTGCTCCGCGGCGTCGTCTACTCGCCCGGCGGCGCCGAGACCGACTCGATCGTGATGCGCTCGCGCTCCGGCACGGTGCGCCGCGTCGTGGCGCAGCAGTCGCTCGCGAAGCTCTCCGCGCTGACGGGATTCGAGTACACGTGACCGACGAGGCTCGCTTCGACGAGACGCCGTACGGCCGGCACGTCGCCTCGGAGGGCTGGTACGTGCTCAACCTCGGCGATGCGCTCGCGCTCCGCAACGAGGAGAAGGGCGGCGCGTACTACCTGCTCGAGGGGCGCGACGCGCGCTTCCGCGACATCGCCGTCAGGGTCCAGGTGCTCTGGCCGGGCGGGCCGAACGGGCTCTACCACTCGGAGAGCGGGCAGGAGGGATTCCTCGTCCTCTCGGGCGAGTGCGTGCTCGTGGTGGAGGAGCAGGAACGGCCGCTGCGCCAGTGGGACTACGTCCACTGCCCGGCCGGGACGCGGCACATCTTCGTCGGCGCGGGCGACGGCCCGTGCGCGATCCTGATGTTCGGGCTCCGCCCCGAGGAGGGCCTGTTCTACCCCGTCAGCGAGGTCGCGGCGAAGCACGGCGCGTCGGCGACGGCGGAGACGGGCGACCCGGACGAGGCGTACGCGGACTGGCCGGGCGAGTTCCAGCCAGTCCGCCTTCCCTGGCCGCCGGCCTAGACGGCGGCGAGCTCCTGCTCCATCGCGGGCACGTACGTGCCCGTGCGCGCGGCGGAGTTCATCTTCGCGCGGTGGTAGAACGCGCGCTGGCCCGCCTCGACGTTCTCGCGCTTGCCGGCCCAGGCCTTCAGCGACGGCGCCTGGAGCGCCCGGCCGTACGAGAAGGAGAGCTGCCACGGGTGCGGGCCGCTCGCGTTCATCGCGTTCAGGTGCGCGGTCGCGTCCTCGTCCGACTGGCCGCCGGAGAGGAAGACGATCCCCGGCACCGCGGCCGGCACGTGCTTGTAGAAGCAGTGCAGCGTCGCGTCGGCGACCTCCTCGACCCCGGCCCGGCTCGACGCCTCGTAGCCGGAGAGGACCATGTTCGGCTTGAGCAGCGTCCCCGCGAGGTCGACGCGCTGGTCGAACAGCTCCGTGTACAGCGCCGCGAGGACGCGCGAGGTGACGAAGCCGCTGCGCTCGATCGTGTGCGTGCCGTCCTGCAGCACCTCCGGCTCGACGATCGGCACGATCCCGGCCTCCTGGCAGAGCGCCGCGTAGCGGGCGAGCGCGTGGGCGTTCGTCCAGATGCAGTACTCGCTCGGCAGCGTGTCCGAGATCGAATAGGTGGCGCGCCACTTGGCGAAGCGCGCGCCGAGCCCGCGGTACTCGGCGAGCCGGTCGCGCAGCCCGTCCAGCCCCTCGGTGACCGTCTCGCCCTCGGCGCCGGCGAGCGGCTTCGCGCCCGCGTCGACCTTGATCCCGGGAATGATCCCGCGCGAGGCGAGCAGCTCCGGGAAAGGCGTCCCGTCGTCGGCCTGCTGGCGGATCGTCTCGTCGAAGAGGATGACGCCGCTGATGAACTCCTCGACGCCCGGCGTCGTGAAGAGCATGTTGCGGTACTGCTGGCGGCTCTCCTCGGTGGACTCGATCCCGATCGAG
>DASZYW010000213.1:0-3334 GCA_035545195.1 Gaiellaceae bacterium | reverse complement strand
GGGCTCGTGACGGAGGCGTACTCGCCGGCCGACCTGATGCACGGCCCGATCGCGGCGATCCGCGAGGGCTGGCCGGTGATCCTCGTCGCCCCGAGCGGGCCGGCGCGGCCGAGCGTCGAGGAGGTCGTCGCGCCGCTCGTCGCCCGCGGCGCCCGGCTCGTCGCCGTCTCCGACGTCCAGGCGGTGCTCCGGCGCGCGCACACCAGGCTGCCGCTCGTCCTGCGCGTGCCCGAGTGGCTGAGCCCGCTGACGGCGGTCGTCCCGGGCCAGATGACGGCGTTGCGCCTGACCGAGCTGCGCGGGATGGACCTCGACGCGCCCGCCGGCCTGCGCAAGGTCACGCTGACGCGCTGAGCAGCACGAGGTCCTGCGTCGGATTGCCGAGCGCGCCCTCGGGCACGAGCTCGCGCACCTCAAAGCCGTCGGCGAACGTCTCGCGCAGGTAGCGCTCCGGGTGGTACGCGCTGCAGAGGTTCGTGCCGGGTAGGTCGCCCCAGCGGACGACGAGCTCGCCCGCCTCGAAGCGGTCGCGCTCCCCGGGATCGAGGCGCGGCAGGTAGGAGCGGCCGTGCGTCGTGAGCAGCAGCCGCCCGCCGGGACGGAGCACGCGCCGGAGCTCGTCGCGCCACGCGAGCTGGAGCTCGCCGGTGAGGTGGGTGAAGACGGAGAGCGCGTAGACGAGGTCGAAGCTCGCGTCGGTGAAGGCGAGCGGCGGCGCGAGCCCGTTCTGCTCGAAGCGCGCGAAGGCGAGGTTGCGCCGGCACCAGGCGACCGCGGGGCCGCTGAGGTCGCTGCCGGCGACGGCTCCCTCGAAGCCGCTCCACCAGCGGGTGACGCGGCCGCAGCCGCAGCCGAAGTCGAGCACCGAGTCGAGCTCCTCCGGACGGACGTGCTCGACGATCGCGTCGTAGGCGGCGCGGCCGCTGCGTAGGAACCAGTCCGCGTCGGCGGTGCCGGCGACGCGCACCATCAGCCGGCGCGGCGGCAGCGGCGGGCCGTCGACGGCGACGCGCTTCCCGCCGCGCAGCGCCTGCCACGACTCCCAGCCGCGAAAGGCGGGGCCGAGTAGCCGGGCGCGCTCGAGTGCGCGGAGGAGCGCTCGCTTCACGCGCTGACCGTATATGTGTTGTGTCGTGGACGACGAGAAGCGGGAGGTGCTGGCGGCGGCGAAGAGGCGGCTCGACCGGCACGCGCTCTACCCGCGGCCGGTGTCGCTGCGCGGCGTCCGGATCCACGTCGTCCCGTGGCTCTTCCGGCTGCCCTGGTTCCGGCGCTTCGACGGCTACGCGGCGTGGTGGACGATCCTGCTCCGCGACCGGTCGCTGCTCGACGACACGACGCTGGTCGCGCACGAGCTGTGCCACGTCTGGCAGATGCAGCACCGCCCTGTGCGGATGCCGCTCTCGTACGTTCTCGGCGGCTACGACGCGAACCGGTACGAGCTGGAGGCGCGGCGGGCCGCCGAGGAGTAGTCCGTACACTCGGGACATGGCGCAGGCGCCCGCGCTGCCAGGTGGTTTCGAGCTTCCGCTCGTCCCGCGGCTGCCCCGGATCGGCTCGGTGGACGCGGTCGCGCTCGAGGAGCGCGCCGCCTCGCTCGCGAAGCGCTCGATCAAGAAGGACGCGAAGGTGTTCGCGCTCCGGCTCGCGATCCGGACGACCGACCTGACGACGCTCGAGGGTGCCGACACGCCGGGCAAGGTGGCGGCGCTCTCCTCCAAGGCGCTCCGGCCCGACCCGGGCGACCCGTCGGTGCCGTCCGTGGCCGCGGTCTGCGTCTATCCGAACCTCGTCCCGGCCGCCCGCGAGCGGCTGCGCGGGAGCGGCGTGAAGGTGGCGGCGGTCGCGACCGGCTTCCCGTCCGGCCAGTACCCGACGCCGCTGAAGGTCGCGGACGTCCGCAGCGCGGTCGAGCTCGGCGCGGACGAGATCGACATGGTGATCGACCGCGGCGCGTTCCTGTCCGGGCGCTACGCGAAGGTGTACGACGAGATCGTGCAGACGAAGGAGGCGTGCGGCGACGCGCACCTGAAGGTGATCCTCGAGACGGGCGAGCTGGGCACCTACGACAACGTGCGGCGGGCGACGCTGCTGGCGATCGCCGGCGGCGCCGACTTCGTGAAGACGTCGACCGGGAAGATCAACCCGGCCGCGACGCTGCCGGTGGCGCTGTGCATGCTGGAGGCGGTGCGCGACGTGTACGAGGAGACGGGCCGCCGGATCGGCTTCAAGGCCGCGGGCGGGATCCGCCAGGCCAAGCAGGCGATCCAGCACCTCGTCCTCGTCCACGAGACCCTCGGCGCGGACTGGCTGACGCCCGATCTCTACCGCCTCGGCGCCTCCTCGCTGCTGAACGACATCCTGATGCAGCTCCGCAAGGAGCAGACCGGCGCCTACCAGTCCCCCGACTACTTCACCCTCGACTGAGTCTCCAGCCTTCGATGACGAACCTGCCACACACGCGTCACGCTTCTCCGCCGAAACTCACCCCCACCCAGAAGGGCGGGGGGTGGGCTTGGGGACCAGGAGGCGCCCCGCCCCAATCAGCCGTGTCCCGAGAGGACGAGGCGTGAGCGAGCTCGAGCGCACGCAGCCGGGCGCGCACCCCGCGCCCGCCGACTGGACCTACGCGCCCGCGCCGGAGTCGCGCGAGATCGTCCGCATCCAGGAGCGCTACGGCCACTTCGTCGGCGGCGAGTGGCTGGAGGCCGCCGAGAGCTACGAGACGATCGCGCCGCGGGACGAGGAGCCGCTCGCGCAGATCGCCCAGGGCACCGCCGAGGACGTCGGCGCCGCGGTCGCCGCCGCGCGCGAGGCCTTCGCCAACGGCTGGTCGGCTCTCCCCGGCTCCGAGCGCGCGAAGTACCTGTTCCGGATCGCCCGCATCCTCCAGGAGCGCGCGCGCGAGTTCGCCGTGCTCGAGTCGCTCAACGGCGGCAAGCCGATCAAGGAGTCGCGCGACGTCGACCTCCCGCTCGCGGCCGCGCACTTCTTCTACTACGCGGGTTGGGCCGACAAGCTCGAGTACGCCGTCCCGACCCGGACGCCCGCGCCGGTCGGCGTCGCGGGCCAGATCATCCCGTGGAACTTCCCGCTGCTGATGCTCGCGTGGAAGGTCGCGCCGGCGCTCGCGTGCGGGAACACGGTCGTGCTCACGCCGGCCGAGACCACGCCGCTGACGGCGCTGCTCTTTTGCGACGTGCTCCGCCAGGCCGAGCTGCCGCCGGGCGTCGTCAACATCGTCACCGGCGACGGCCGCACCGGCGCCGCGCTCGTCGAGCACCCGGACGTGGACAAGCTCGCGTTCACCGGCTCGACCGAGGTCGGCAAGGCG